>NZ_JBHYKZ010000010.1:0-87814 GCF_042741995.1 Aerococcus sp. NPDC058936
CACACCTGTTCCCATCTCGAACACAGAAGTTAAGCTTCTTAGCGCCGAATGTAGTTGGGGGTTGCCCCCTGTGAGACTAGGACGTTGCCATGCAAGATGAAAAAAACCAGTAGCTTCGGCAGCTGGTTTTTTTGTGGTCTTTTTTCAACAAAGGAAGGTTTAGACTTCCATTATAAACATGGCGTGGTCGATTTCTTTGTAGAGGTCGTTATGGCGCCATTCGCGTTCATAGGCGAGACTATTACTGATAAAATGTTGATTACCTTGCTTTATTTGGTGTCTGATGTGAACGTGTCCCATGATTGATTGTTTGATTGGATAATCTTGATAGAAAGGTAAGTAGTCATCGGTTGCGATATAGGCATTGAAGAAGTCGAACACCCGGTGTGGCATGGGAATAGTAAACTCAGGAATGGTAACGACATGGGTCAAAAGGATAATATTTTTGGGTTGATGGGCTGTCATCACTTGGTCTAAGGTTTCTTTGGTTTCCTGAGCGAATTGCTTAGAGACTTCTTTGTCAGTTGCTTGCCAATCTAGCCGAACTTTATCTTGCCAGGTGACGAGTTTGTGGCGGCCGGTCTCTAACTTTTCTTCTGTAAAAGCTGGATCATGATAGGCATGGTTGTACCAACCAGTATGACCAACAACAGCAGTATCCCTGCCCACAATTAATGCTTTGTTTAATATGCTTTGTGGGTGACTTTTAAAGGTGTCGTGGATAGTCAATGTATGTTTTTTGGTCGACTTTGCTTCCCAATAATCGTGGTTCCCCGGTATAAAATAAATCTTAGCGCCGGAATGGGCTTGTAATTTTTCCACAAAAGCAATGGTCTTATCGTAATGGTTAGAGATGTCGCCACCGATAAAGACTTCGTCCAGTGCTTGATCGTTGATGTAAGCGGAAAGGGTATGAAGAAAGTCTGTTTCTTGCTGGGTTTTACCGCGGTCGATATGTATATCTGATATAAATCCTAGTTTCATTTGTTTCACCTTTATTCTTGGAATCAACTCTATTCTACCATATGCCTTGATAATGCATATTAATTGAATTTCTGCGGGCGAAAGCATAACATGAGCTTATATACAAAAACTAGGAGGTATTATATATGGTAGACAATATTCAACCATTCACACAAGATGAATTTGAGAAAGAGATTAAGGATTTCCAAGAGATTACAGCAAATGTGGCTCAAGAGTTTTTAGAAGAAGACGAAGCTAAATTGGTATTTATTGGTCGCTCGACTTGTCCTTTCTGTCGTAAATACTTACCAAAATTAATCCAGGCCTTAGGCGACGATGTAAGCAGTACATACTATTTAAATTCTGAACAAACAGCAACTGATGATGCTTTATCTGACTTCCGTTTTGAAGTTGGCGCTAAAACTGTTCCTTCATTAGTATACGTCGGTGGCGACGGTAAATTTAAAAACTTAAATGCGGATTCTTCAAATTCTGTAGCGGAAATTGCGCAAGCTATTCAAGGGTAATGACAGCTTAAAGCAAGATTGGTAAATATATCTTTGTTAAACCCTTAAGAAAGAGTTAAAGCACATGAAATCGTTTGAATCTATCTATATTTTTCTTTAGACTTATAGGTATAGAAAGGTGTGATATTAATGAAAACGCCAAAAGTAGTGATGGGTTTCCTAGCCGCCGGAGTATTAGCAGCTGGATACACTATTGCACAAGTTCAAGCAGATGAAAATGCGCAAGATTTATATACAAGTAATGTGGCAGCATCTCAAGTTGAATCAGTTACAACAAGTAGTGAATCAACTAGTCAATCGGAACAAGCAAGCGCAAGTACTGAGGAAGTAGCCACTAGTGAGGTAGCTTCAGATACGTCTGAAACTGTAACTACTAGTGAGTCAACAGATAATACTGCAACTGATACTGAGGCAACAAGTAGTCCTATAGCGGAAACTACTTCAAGTGAAGAAGTAACTGACCAAACTGCTATAGAAACACCAGATGCAGAGCCTGCAGTTGCTGAAGAAACAGCAGTGGAAACAGCTGACCAAGCAGCAACAGAAGTTGCACCAGCAGCTAGTGAAGAAGCTACTAGTGTGCCTGACCAAACTGAAAACCGTCAAATCATTATTGATCGTGTAGGTTTAGCAAGTGATGCACTAGATGGTTATAGTGATGAGCAAATTGCACAATCACGGGTAGAAGCAGAAAACTTAGGTTCTGACCCTGGTTACTCTTACTCATGGTTATTGCAACAAACGCCAGCTAACGCTGCAACACAATCAATGTAAGAAATAAAATTAAACAACCACTTCCTTAAATCCATCGAAGATTTGGGAAGTGGTTGTTTTTGTCATTCATTCAATATTCTTCTAGTCGTCTAAGAAAGCTTCTATCCGTTTGATGAAGTCTTTTAATACAGTAATACGGGCGTGACGTTTGTCGACACCAGAAATGACTTTCCATGGAGCTTCTTTAGTAGAAGTTGCAGCAACCATTTCATTCATGGCGGTGTTATAGATGTCAAATTTATCCCTGTTTCGCCAGTCTTCATCAGTGATTTTGTATTGTTTGTCAGGGTCTTTTTCTCGGCCCATAAATCGGTCATATTGGGTGTCTTTATCGATGATAATCAGGTATTTCAATAGGAGGTAGTCCTGGTCAGTGATGTTGTGTTCCATCTGATTAATTTCTTCGTAAGCTTCTTGCCAACGGTAAACAGGCGTAAGGTTTTCGATTCGTTCAACTAAGACACGGCCATACCATGTGCGGTCAAAAATCGTCATCCGTCCCAAACTTGGGAAGTCTCGGTAAAATCGCCATAGGTAATGGTGATTCAACTCTTCATCATTTGGGGCAGCGACGGTAGCCACGTCATACCCACGAGGGTCCATCAACCGGGTTAAGCGTTGGTAATTCCCACCTTTACCGGCAGCATCTGACCCCTCGTAGGCTACAATAACCCCTTTGTTTTCTTGGTAAGCCCTAAACAACAAGTTGGCAGCCTGTTCTTGCAAGTCTTCCTTGATGTCATCATAGTCTTCTTTTGAAATTATTGGTGAATGATCAACTTGCCCCACGATATCTGGACTATTGCCAATAAAGTCTAAATCTAATTGCGGGCGAGTCAAATCGCTAGACAGCCAATCTTCTAAATTATCGATACAAGTTTTGAGGGCCAAACGGGATTGATCCTTTTGGTCATCCACATGTAGGATATGCCACGGCGTTTCCTCAAAGTTTGTTTTCTCCAAAATCTCCTTAAAGTGTTTACGGTAAGCCTTGTAGTTTTTCAACTGGTCCTTATCTTGCTTGGTGACTAAGACTTTTTGGTAAGGGTCTTCTTTCAAAGCCTTAATCCGGTCCGTCATTTCGTCCTTACTATGGTGGATAAAGAACTTGATGACTAGGGTATCATCATGAGTGAGTGCTTTTTCAACAAAGGAAATATCGTCTAAAACATGATTAAGTGTTTTCTCCTTCATATCCAGCTTGTGGAAGAGGTCATAGTAGAATGATCGATCGAAGAAGACGATCTGACCGCGTTTAGGCGAACGCATGAAGAAGCGGCGCAAATACGGGCGCTGTTCATCTTCCAAAGTACTTTCATCAAAGACGGCCACCTCATAATGTTTAGGGTCCAGTTCACGCGTCAAACCCTTGAGCAAGAATCCTTTACCAGAAGTCTCCCAACCATCCACAATCACCAGCATACTTTTCTTAGTTTCTTGTAGTTGGCGGTGCAATTCAGCAAATTTCTCACCTAATTCTGATCGTTTCATATCCTGTAATTCGAGTGGAATACTTGTTCTATTAGCGTTTTTGTTGGGTAACATCCGCGTCACTTCTTTCTTTTTGGCAAAATAGCAATGAATATTAAAGGTCATTTTCTTGTACATACATTATAAGGCATAAATGCAATAATGCATAAGGATTGTGCTATTTTCGGTAAAATAGTAGGTAATTTAAAGAAAACCTAGAGTTTTATGATAAAATAATTAGGAAGTACTATATGAAAGAAGGAAAACTGAATGAGAGATTTTAAACCAGCGGTCGATCACTTCCATGAAACGGCCTATAAAGACAAACAAGACATCTACGAAGCATTAGCACGAACCCATTCGCCACACACCTTAGTGATTACCTGTGGGGATTCACGTATTAATGTTGAAAGCTTGTTACAGGCCGACCCCGGCGAAGTTTTCCAAATCCGAAATATCGCAAATATCGTACCAGAATATAATGACCCAGACCCAATATTATCCTTACAAGCAGGTTTAGACTTCACTGTAACCTCATTACAAGTCAATAATATTATCTTACTTGGCCATATCAACTGTGGGGGCTGTAACACTTGCTTGAACCCACCAGAAAATTTTGACGAAATGCCCTATTTAAAGGAATGGATTAGCAAGTTAAATCCAGTCAAGGAATCTATCGCAGACCAATTAGCATCCTTAGATGATCCAGTTGCCAAAAGCGACTTGATGGAGAAGACAAATATCATCACCCAATACAACCACTTAATGCAATACCCAATCATCGCTGACCGTGTTGCAGCCGGAAACCTTAAAGTAGAAGGTTGGCATTTCCATACTGATGAAGGTTTTGTTGAAGTTTATCAGCCTGAAACAAAGACATTCACGCGACTTTAAGTTAAAATAGATATAAATGAAGCGTCCTTAAATCGAAAGGACGTTTTTCTTTTCGA
This sequence comes from Aerococcus sp. NPDC058936, assembly GCF_042741995.1. Lineage (NCBI taxonomy): Bacteria > Bacillati > Bacillota > Bacilli > Lactobacillales > Aerococcaceae > Aerococcus > Aerococcus sp. NPDC058936. Next base: position 4,685 of record NZ_JBHYKZ010000010.1, read on the forward strand.
TTTGAAGGAGGGACAAGAGATGATGAATCCACAGAAAGATCAGTTAGAAGCGATCCAGAAACTGATCAAAAATCCGAAGACGGTTATTGGGATAATCTTAGCGGCGTTAGCAGTTTATACCTCGCAAGAACCGTGGAATACGGACGACCAGAACAACAATCAAAGTGATCAAGCACAAGTAGCTGATAGCGAATCAGATTCTTCAACGACTAGTGAATCTGTAACAGAATCCGCTCAATCAACAGACGGGGACACTGTCCAAGTGGCTGAAGACGGAACTTACACAAGTCCTGAAGAAGTAGCTGCCTACATCGACCAATATGACGCCCTGCCAGAAAACTACATCACCAAATCCGAAGCTGAAGACCTGGGATGGGAATCTAGCGAAGGCAACTTGTGGGAAGTAGCAGAAGGTATGGCAATTGGTGGCGATTATTTCGGAAACTACGAAGGCCTATTACCAGAAGAAGACAACTACCGAGAAGCAGACGTTAATTATGATGGCGGTTTCCGCGGCGCTGAACGCATTATCTATTCAGACGATGGCGACATTTACTACACCGACGACCACTACGAATCTTTCCAACAACTCTATTAATCTTAAGGAGTGACCAGCATGCAAACCTTAATCATTGATGGCCAAGATCTTTATGGGCAAAAGGACTTGCACGATTACATCGCAAAAGCCCTAGATTTCCCTAGCTATTATGGCGCTAATCTAGACGCCCTTCACGACATGCTAACTTCACGGCAAACACCCACAACCATTTACTTAGTTAACCTAGATGCCTTATCAGAACACCTAGGCGCGACTTACAGCAAAAAATTCCTCAAATTATTGTTGGATGTTGAAGAAAAGAATGCATTCTTGATGATTCTTAGGTAAGATGAAGACAAAGTATTTCTAGACGAAGCAATAAAACGAGTGAAGGAGGGAAGAAATGGGCGTAATGTTAACGTTAGCCTACGAGGTTGCGATTAAAGACCAACAAGTGGCCCTTGAAATTATCAATCAGGCCCACACCATGATTCAAAGCAAATTCCAACCAGCCTTAATGTCTGACAATATTCAATTAGACCATGCCATTCATAAGCAATCCATCCTATTTGCCGATGGTATGTCAGCATTCTTATACTACCGCCTTTTACAACAGGCCATTTACCCCATTCAAATTAATGGGGGGCTAGGTTTATCTGAGGATATTGCCCAGTCATTAACCTATTCAGAACAAGTATTAAAAGAAGCACAGAAAATGGGTGAAGGCTACATTCTATACAATGCGAATTTTTTTGAAGACGGCTTATTGAATATGCAATTGATTAACTGGCAAAAAATTGTCCGCGATCAAACACCAGTTGCACGGGTATTGGCTTTCCTTTATGAAATTCAAGTCCCTGTCTATGTTGACGGCTCTATGTTGACCCAAGATTTCTTAGGGGAGGACTTGATTGCCCTAGACCAAGCCAAACAAGCCCTATATGCGGACGATGAAAAATTATTATCTATGGCAGATATCAACTTTTCAGCCCGTAAAACTAGCAAGTGGCTGGAAGTCTTTGACCAAGTCGATAAAAACAAGTATTTCATCACCGGTTTATTTAAAAAAGGCTATGCCACAGCCGTTGCCAATATGACTTACATGACCCGGCAAAATATTGATTATCATTTCCGCAGTGGCCAGTTCGCGTTTGAGCGAGACATGCTTGCGGCAATTGTCTTACAAATGGACCGCGAAATCGCCGCACTAGGCTAGCCATAGTGGGTAAGTGGATAAGTCGAAAAAAATACATGAGGAAAGGTTTGAGAATCACCATTTAATAGGGGATTTAGGCCTTTTTTCTTTGGGATGGATTGTAAACAATAAGTAAAGATTATGTTTACAAAAACGAAACGTTCCCAAAGGTTTTTCTACTTGAGCAAGCGCGAAAGTCTTTGGTAATATGAAGAAGAAAAGAGCTCGGAAGAATCAAACCAACTAAACTGAACGCTAAAGGAAATATTATTGGGACGATGTTATCTGAATGGGATTGAAAGGAACAGGGTGAACGTTTCATGGAATCGTGGGATAAACATGCAAGTCGACGCAAAGCCAAGCTACAAGAGCTAAAAGAAAAGATTTACTTGAACTGTGTCAATATTGATGCACCCTTTATTAATGCATTTTCACTGGCGCATATCTTGTACTTAGCTGCCTTCTTTATGATTTTACTTGCCATGTTTATTTTTAGCGACTTTATCAACACCCACCAGGTAGTTATTGGACGTGTCATGTTTACCATTTCCGCTTTACAACAAATTCTCTTATACTCTTGGTATTATTTCGAGACCAAATTCGACTTAAAACAAGCCTTGCCACTACACATTTGTCGCCTATCAACCATAATGGGGCTAGTTTACCTACTAACAGGTAACCAAATGATCATGCAAGTCTTATTCTATTTCGGACTTTACGCTTACTTCTCATTCTTTATGCCTAGCCGTATCAACAAAATTTACCACGTATCAGGCCTAAGCTACTTTTTAAACCACGTTATCACGATTTTGATTCCATTCTTCGCTTACTTCACCACAGGATGGACACCCACAATCCGCGGTTTAATCGTGTCACTAGGGGCATTTGCAGTTTACTGGTTCGTCGCATTAATGGTCAACCAATCAACTAGCGGTAATTATTTCTACATGAAATACCGCCCAATACCAGCCTTAGAGAAAGTCAACTTCCCAACCTATGCAGTAGGAAACTTTATCTTTACAGTAGGCCTATTCTTGATTGGTTACAGCATCTTCCATTTCTTTGCCTAAACATTTTGTTAAAAGAATATACGCACGCTGAGTTGGGCGCTAGCTCGACTCAGCGTGCTTTTTTCAAGGACGGGCCACTCAGGATACACTAATAGTGGGGGATTCTTGTATGTTGGCGGTAGGTCATCGAACATAAACGCTCGATAAGACTCAACATTTGAAAGGGGCCAATCATGGGAATCATTTCGACTGTCGGATGGCACCGACAACCAAAAATACAGCCAGATTTAAGATACTATGAACAAGTCAAATTAATGAAAAATCGCTACACTAGACGGACTTTTCCCAATGGTGAATTTATCCTAAAGAAACTTCCCACTTCAGACGTTGGGGGCCAATTGGACGAGCGCTTGCTTGGGTCGATTAAAATTCACCGGGACCCGACGCCAGTGATTCAATACCTCAACGACATTATCGAGAAACAATACAACCCCTTCCTATTCATGTATCGACGGATAGTGGGGACGACTTTAAACCGGGACATTTCAGACGGACAAGTGACTATCCGCGAATATGACTTCCCCATTGAAGAACGGTTTATGCATGCCCGGGCATTTTATCCGGATGAAGTGCAACAAGCTAATGAGCTAGCGCCTGTAATCCTTTACCTTCATGGTGGGGGCTTTATCGGGACAACCTTTGATACTATTACCAACACATGTCGAGCCATTGCTTATAAAACTGGCGCCGTTGTTGTGGCCTTTCCCTATAGCTTGGCACCGGAGAAACCTTTTCCTCACGCATTAGTTGACGGGATAGCTATGCTTGGTTGGGTCCGAGATAACGCTGAAATGCTTGGCGTAAACCCTGGAAAAATAGCCATCATGGGCGATTCATCGGGCGCTAATATTGCTGCAGCCATGAATATCTATGATATTGAATCGGGCAACCACTGGATTAAACAACAAATCCTCCTTTATCCAATTGTTAATATGGCTATGAAAGAGACGCCGGGCTACGAATGGTCCTTGGATGAGTATGATATTCATGATAATGACGAGATTATTACCTTTATCGTTAAGTCGCTTGGAATTGGCGTTCATTATATCAATAAGTTATATGCTAAAAATGTGGACTTGAAAGACCCGTTGGTATCGCCGCTGTTTGCTTCGGATAAAACCATTCAACAAATGCCACCGACCATTATTGTGACGGCGGAATATGATTTTTTGCGTATTGAGTCAGAAGCCTATGCCAAACGTTTGTTAACTAATGGGGTCCAGACGTCATTTTTCAGATACCGGGGACTAGACCATGGTTTTGTAGATAAGATTGGCATTTTCCCTCAATCGGAAGATGCCTTAAATGAGATTGGCATCCGTTTTAGAAAAGCCTTTGGTTTAGCGGAAATGACAGAATCTGAAAGCCTGTGACCTTTTCCTTCAATATCTAAATAGTTTTCATGTATAATAAGGTATATAGTATTTTTCGTATACAGAAGAAAAAATGTGAGTGATCAACTTTAAAAGGATGAACAAAAAGGGAGTGTGTAAAATGTCTTATAAAATTTCACGAAAAGCTTCGGAGATAAACAAAGAAGCGAGTGCCATCCAACAGGGGAATACCCTAGCGATTTTTGGTGCGACTTTAGTTACTGGGGTTATTACAGGTTTGATTACTTGGGCAATTGAAATGATTACCGGAACAACTGATACGACAACCGCAACAGATTCTATGTTGACGATTGCGGGTATGGCGTCGATGATTATTACGATCTTTATTTCTTTCCCATTAAGCTTAGGGATTGACTGGTCGATTTTACGATTGGTGGATGAGGATCGTTTCCATATTGGGAATATTTTTGAACCCTTCCAACGACGTTATTTCCGGAATATCTGGAACCAAATTATCTATACGATAGTCATCTTTTTCTGGACAATCTTGTTTGCCTTAGTTCTTGGTGGTATTGGAGTTGGAATCTTCTACCTCACTGGTCAATCTTTAACACCGCCAACTGACTTAACAGCAGGTGATTATTCAGGATTAGCTGGTGTTGCAGTAGGATTAGTGCTTCTTTTTATCATCGTGTATGTGATTTTGATGACAATCATTATCTTGCGTTTAGCGATGAACAGCTACCTACTATTTGATAATGACCGTATTGGTGGCCGCAAGCCATTGAAGGTGTCTAAAGTCATGATGAAAGGGAACAAGTGGACCTTATTCTGGATTGGTTTCCAAAATGCCCTTTACCCAGTCTTACTAGGTATTGTGATGTTTGGTGGTTTAGGACTATTAGGTGCCTTCCTAAATAACGGTGGTATCTTAATTGCTATCTTAGCGATTATCGCGACTGTAGCGATCATGATCTTCTCCATTAAATATACAATCCGTCAAATGATTGCGACAGCTTTACTATACCGTTTAATTACTGACGAACACGGTGATGATTTAGACCGCCGTTTTCCAGAATTAGACCTAACACCAGACGCACCAGTAAACGAATACCACACTGAGCAACGTCCAGCCTTTACGGAAAATGCAACAGCCATTCATCCAGCTGATGATGTCGCTACAGGTACAGCTGCTAACCAAGCGATTAGTGAAACTCAAGCAGAGAAAGAAAACAAAGCAGCTGGCCAAGCTGACAACCAGGTTGGTGAAACAGCCGTTACAGCAGGTGCTGCCGCAGTATTCTCCTTAGCTGACGAAGAAAAAGCTGGCCAAGATGACGAAGTGACTGAATCTAGCGAAGATGAAGCAGACCAAGTAGCTGAAAACACTACAGGCTCATCTTCAGCCTTACGAGGTTCATACAAAGTAGGTCATCAAGATGCAGCTGTAAGTCAACCTTATCAAGCAACTTATACAGCAAGTGAAGGTCCTATTTCAGCCATCCGTCACCACTTTACGGTAGAAGCGTCTGATTACAATGCAGTAAGACCAGCACAAGAAAAGCCAAGCTTTGATTTAAATGCAGGGCCATCATCAGAATCAGCAGCTGTACGTCACTCATATGTAGTGGGCGGCCAAGCAAGTTCAGATGATGATGCAACAAACAATGAGGACCAAATGCCGGGAAAGAAACCTTATAACATTATGGGCTACAACACACCAGACCGTACCGATTTTGGTAAAGTTGAACAGGCTAAGGATGTTATTATAGCAGCAGACAAGGCTGAATCAGGTGAAGATGGTATGTTAAATCCTGGTGATTTTGATAAAGATGTGGAGTATGATCCAGAAATCGATCCAGATCATCAAAGCTAATTGAATACTTGTCAAAAACCAAACCACCACCGTTCTTTTATATAAGGAGGTGGTGGTTTTGGATATGTTGGATGTTTCCATGCAACTGATTGGTAATGTTGGCTTTCCCATATTTGTGTCGATTTACTTGATGACGCGAACAGAGAAAAAGCTGGATGACCTAATCGCAGCCGTCGAAAAACTAGCACAATAGAAAAAGGCGCCTAGCCCATTCAAATTCGAATGGGGCTAGGCGCCTTTTTAGTGCATATTATGCTATTTACTTAAATCTTGATCAATATCTAACAGAATTTCGTCAACTGCATTCGTTTCGCTATCATCAACAAGGCTCTCATTTGCATAAGGCGAGTTCTTTTGCCCGTCCCAAGCAGCCTTATGAATTTCAACAGCCACTTTTTCTGGAATAGATAATGCTTGAATATCCGCAATCGTGGCTTCGCGAACAGCTTTCATCGTCTTAAAGTGACGCAAGACCTTGGTACGTGTCTTAGGACCAACGCCGTCAATCCCATCTAATTTAGAAGTAAAGGATTGTTTACTCCTTGTCTTACGATGGAAGGTAATCGCAAACCGGTGGACCTCATCTTGAATCCGTTGTAAGAGATGGAAAGCCTGTGACCGAGGATCAAGTGGGATAATGGTTAGAGGATCACCAAAAATTAGGTTGGCTGTCTTATGTTTATCATCCTTGACCATACCAGCCACTGGAATGTCTAAACCAAGCTCATCTTCCAAAACTTCCCTGGCAGCATTCACTTCAATTGCACCACCATCCATCAAGATTAAATCAGGGAAATCCCCATCTTCTTTCAGGAGTCGACCATACCGGCGGCGGATAACCTCTTGTGTTGTCGCAAACTCATTTGATCCATCAACCGTTTTGATCTTGTACTTCCGGTACATAGATTTATTCGGACGCCCGTCCTCATAGGCCACCATCGCCGATACCGGGTTTGTCCCTTGGATATTTGAATGGTCAAAACTTTCAATGACTTTTAAGTAAGGCAGGTTCAAGGCTTCAGACAATTGGTCAACAGCACCAGTCGTTTTTTGTTCTTTCATGGCCAACAACCTAAATTTGTCTAGATGGGCAATCTTGGCATTTCGTTCCGCCATCTGCAGCATCTTGTGCTTGTCGCCTCGTTTAGGTGTCGATACCTTCACCTCAACCGTATCCGCAATCAAGTCGTTATCCAAGTTACCCGGCACCAAAATTTCTTTAGGCTTCGTATGGTTGGCTTCTTGGTAGAATTGGACGATGTAGGAAGTCAACTCCTCTTCAGGGTCAGAATACACTGGGAAAAGGGCCGAGTCCCGCTTGATAATAGAAAACTGCCGTAACAAGAATACTTGGATTGAAATCCAACCTTTGTCAAAGTAAAAGGCAAAGACATCACGGTCATTGTATTGCTTAGACATGATATTTTGTGGTTCCACCGTTTGTTCAATATAGTTGATTTGGTCACGGTACTCAGCAGCCCGTTCAAACTGCAAGTCTTCAGAAGCAGCAGTCATTTTCTCTTTCAAATCATCTTTAATATTCTTCACATCACCATTTAGGAAACGGCGAATCCGTGCTTTCTGCGCTTTATATTCTTCCACTGGCACTTCATGGTCGCAAGGACCAATACATTGCCCGAGGTGGTAATAGAAACAAGCCCGCTTCTCATTCTTCCCGCACTTACGCAAAGGATAGGTCTTCTGCAGTAAATCGAGGGTACCGGATGCCGCATAAATATTCGGATAGGGACCAAAGTACTCGCCACCATCATCCTCCACCACAGACGTGATAATCATCTGTGGATCACGCTCATTGGTAATCTTGATATAAGGATACATGGTCCCATGCTTCAAGCGAATATTAAAGTGAGGCTGGTGTTTCTTAATCAGATTAATTTCTAGCAGCAAACTCTCTTTATCCGTTTGCGTGACAATATAGTCAAAATGGTCAATTTCACTCACAAGCTGAGCCGTCTTACCAGTATGGGTTGACTTGAAATAGGAACGGACACGATTTTTTAAATTCTTCGCCTTACCAATATAAATAATCTGGTCATCAGCATTCTTCATAATGTAACAACCAGGCAAATCTGGTACAAGGGTTAACAAATTCTCAATTAACTCACTAGCCATCCTTGGCCTCCTTCCGTCAATAATAGCGGCCCTAATATTAGACCTCAAAGTTAAGTAATTTAATCAATCTAGGATTCTATATTTGAACATTTGTCATGGAAAAATTGTATTAATTAGCAAAGTTTATTAAGCATGATTGATATACATTAATTAAATAATGCCATCAATAAGTACGGCACATAGTTAGCACAGTATATGTGCCGTACTTATCTTGTTTTTTTTCCTATTCAATCCAAAATTATACCACGCAGCAACGATTTTTGGCAGTAATTTGCATGCTAGGATGGAATAGTAGCATAGAATTGGTATATTCCACCTTTGTGTTATAAGGATTGGGCTTGATATGGTAAAATATACAACAAAGCTAGCAAGTAAAGCGTGGTCCTTTTTCCAAGGGGCTACATGTAGATAAAGTAAATTTCCTAGGCTGGGTGAGATTTGAGTTTGGGAAATAAAAAACCAAGGAGGAATTATTATGACAAAAAAATCAGCTTTCAACACTTTATTAGGCTTGGGTTCCTTAGCGTTAGGAGCTGCTTATATTAGGTGGCAAAATTATACTGTTGGAACGACAGATTACTTTGTCGAGAATCCTCGTTTCAAGGACAGTTTGAATGGCTTTACCATTGCCCACCTATCTGACTTACACCTACCTGATCAAAATGTAGACTTGAATGATATTTTAGATCATGTCTATGATATGCAACCGAATATCATCGCGATTACGGGAGATATTGTCCAAACCGATGCGTCTAATTTAGACGAAGCGACTTTGTTTACATTCTTTAAAGCTTTAACAGATATCGCGCCAACTTTTGCGACTTTTGGTAACCATGACGCGGCGTCCTTACAACACAATCTGTTAGTTCGCACTATGGGGGCAGCAGGAATTGTTCACTTAAATGACCGGGCCATTACCTATACTTATAAGGGACAACCGCTGACCTTGATGGGCTTAGATGATAAAATGAACAAGTACTTCCTAACTGGGGATGCCTTGAGAACAGTAGATTTAACAGCTGAGCAAATGGCTCAACCTAAAATCTTATTGGCCCACCATCCTGAAGCCTTCTTGCGTTATCATGAAAATATCAATAAGTCACCTGATTTAGTTTTATCAGGTCATGCCCATGGTGGTCAAATTCGCGTGCCGGGAGTCGGTGGTTTATTCGCGCCTAACCAGGGGAAATTACCCAAGTATACAGCAGGTGTTTTCTATTTACCAGGTAATCCTGACAAGCAAATGGTGGTCTCACGAGGGATTGGCGCCTCAAGCTTCCCAATTCGTTTAAACAACCGACCTGAAGTGATTGCAGTCCATTTAACAACGGATATTGACCGGGCTGTTGACGGGTTGACTAAATCCATTGATTACATCACTGAGCAAGAGGGTGGGATAACCTTTCAGCAAGTAGAAGCCCAATACCTAGCCCGCAAACAAGCACGCGCGCAAGCGCAAGGGTACTTTTCAGTAACACCGGATGCCACAAGTAGCCAAGAAATTATTGAGGCCATTGATGAAGAAACAAACGCTGCTGCCTATACATTGCTACCAAATGAGGGTGAAGAAGACATGTCAGATCCAAGAGAAAATCCTTTTGTAGACAACGATGACTTTGATGACGACGTAGTAGACCGCACAAGTATTGATGCGCCAAAATACGAGGCTGACGATGACAAAGTACCGCATAATCCAAGTATTAAGTCGTCTTATATCTTGTTGGACCCAGAGACAAATGAAAAAACAGTCGTTGATGAAAACGTAAATGCAGAGAAAATTTTCTCTGATAATTTAAATGAAGATGTATTTATTGTGAAGGACCCTAAGAAAAAGTAGGGGTCACACACTTACAAGAGAGGGCCTAACCATGGCCCTTGTCTTTTGTAGGGGGTCTCAGAGCAATCGCAATTATTAAATCAAAGCAATAGATAAAGAAATAGAGGACAAAAATGACAGAGAATGATACACAAATGACTGGATTTGTAAGTCAATTACCTAATGGGCTTCAAGACAAATGGCAGTCAGCTGGCTTTGGCCAAGCAACTGACATCCAAACTGAGACCTTCCAACCGATGTATGATGCCCAAAGTGTGATTGCATCAGCACCAACAGGTTCAGGTAAAACTTTGGCTTATTTACTACCGGTCTTAAGCCGAATGGTGGCTGAAAGAGAGGCGTCTGAAGGTCAATACAAAGGGGGCTTGAAACTGATTGTTTTAGTGCCTTCACAAGAATTGGCTTCCCAAGTGGGGGACGTGGTCCAATCCTGGGCTCGTGCAGTTGATTTTAAGGCGATGAAAATTATTGGTGGCGCGAATGTGAAGCGGCAAATTGAGAAAATTAGAGAAAGACCGGATATTGTTGTCGGTACTTCAGGCCGGATGATTGAATTGATTGATCAACGTAAATTGAAGGTCCATGAAGTGGATACCATTATTATTGATGAGGCAGATGCCTTGTTAGATGAGGAACATATCGGCCAAACCAAGCAATTAATTAAAAAATTACCAGGTAGAGCACAAGTGGCTTTATTCTCAGCCACTGTGCCTGATACACTAGCTGGCTTAGCCAGTGATTTGTTGGCTGAACCAGTGGTTGAATTAGCGGCTGAAAAAATAGGTTCTGCCTTTGAAAAGCAAAGACAAGATGGCTATATCACCGTTCCTGTCCGTAAACGTGACGATATGTTACGACGACTTGCCCAAGTTGAAGGAATGCAGGCCTTAGTCTTTGTCCGTACGGTAGCTGAAATTGAACAGTTGCAACAAAAATTACAGTTCAACCATATTCAAACGGCTTACTTGCATTCAAAGATGGCGGCACAAAACCGTCAAAAAGCTATTGCTAAGTTCACAAAGGGTGAATACACTTACCTATTTACAACGGATGTGGCGGCTCGTGGTTTGGATATTGAAGACCTACCTTTGGTTATTCAGTATGATTTACCAGCTACGCCTGAACAATATACTCACCGGGCTGGGCGGACTGGCCGCATGGGGAAAGCAGGACTGGTCTTGACTTTCGTTAACGATCGTTCGCTTAGAGATTTGAGGAAGCAGGTTGGTGAGGATATTCAGCTGACAGCATTTTATACTTATGGGGGTCAGCTGACGGATCAGGTACCGAGTGCGGGCCAGAACGACGAAGACCAACCCCTTTTACAGGCAGAAAAAGAAGGGGTGGCTGTTAAGGCAAAAGCAGCGGTGAAAAAACCAAAACAAGTGAATAAAGCGGCACCGGCTAAGGCGCGGAAGAAGAACCGTAAGCGGGATAATAAGAATAAAGGGGCTAGACGCCACAAGAGTTAATGTGGACTGGTCGAAAGCCTTGGAATTCGATACAATAAAGTAGTAATAATCGGTTATATATTGAATAGTAAATGAATGATTTTAGAGGAGTGAATGTACATAATGAGCAACCGTTATGCAGTAATTCTAGCAGCAGGTAAAGGGACTCGTATGAAGTCTAAATTGTATAAGGTGTTACACCCAGTTGCGGGTAAACCTATGGTAGACCACGTTTTGACTAGTGTGAATGACGCTGGGATTGATGAAGTGGTGACAATTGTTGGTCATGGTGCGGAGGCGGTCCAAGAGTTATTGGGCGACCGTACGGCTTATACAACGCAAACAGAGCAGTTGGGTACTGGTCATGCGGTGCAACAAGCGGCGAGTGAATTGGCTGATAAAGAAGGTACGACTTTAGTTATTTGTGGTGATACGCCTTTATTTACAGCGGATACGATTGCGCGTTTGTTAAATGTCCATGAAGAGTCCGGCTTTAAAGCGACGATTTTAACTGCACCTGCTGATGATCCGACTGGTTACGGCCGTATTGTCCGTGATAAAGAGGGCCAAGTGGTGAAAATTGTTGAGCAAAAAGATGCCAATGATGCTGAAAAATTAATTACTGAAATTAACACAGGGACTTATGTCTTTGATAATGCCTTATTATTCGACGCTTTAAATAAAGTCGGTAATGACAATGCGCAAGGTGAATACTACTTGCCAGATGTGATTGAAATCTTGAAGGAAGCTGGCGAGGCTGTTGGGGCCTTCCAAATGGATAACTTAGATGAGTCCCTTGGGGTAAATGACCGTGTGGCTTTAGCGCAAGCTAACAAAACCATGTTTAAGCGTATTAACGAATACCATATGCGCAATGGGGTAACGATTGTAGACCCGGATGCGGTTTATATTGAAGCGGGCGTTGAAATTGGCGCGGATACAGTGATTCAACCAAATGTATACCTTAAAGGGGACACTGTTATTGGTGAAGATTGCCATATTTATTCAGGGACAACAATCCGTGATTCTAAGATTGGTGACCGTGTGAAAGTCCGTGCTTCTGAAATTGAAGAAAGCCAAGTGAAAGATGGCGTGGATATTGGGCCAAATGCTCACTTACGTCCGGCATCTGTTATTGATGAAAATGCCCATATCGGAAACTTTGTGGAAATTAAAAAAGCACATATTGGTGCGGGCACTAAGGTCGGTCATTTAACTTATATTGGTGACGCAACTTTAGGCAAAAATATCAATGTTTCTTGTGGTGTGATTTTTGCAAACTACGACGGTGTGAACAAACACCATTCAACAATCGGGGACAACTCATTTATCGGGTCTGACGTGACGATCATCTCACCTGTAAATGTTGAAGCTAATGCCTTCTTAGCAGCTGGTTCAACGATTACCAAAGATGTCCCAAGCAAGGCTTTAGGGATTGCCCGTTCTCGTCAAGAAAATAAAGACGGTTTCTGGGATAGATTACCAATTGGTAAAAAAGACTAATACTGCAAATACTTTAACCAAATTCACATTTATCGATTAGCTATTTAGCTAACAATCGTCGTTCTTCTATGGTAGAATAGGAACGATAAGAGTGTCTGAGCATTCAGTATTGTGGAGGGAAAAAAATGTCAGAATCTATAGTCGATCACGGACTAAAAATCTTTTCGTTGAGTTCAAACCAAGAACTTGCTGAAAAAATTGCAACTTCAATGGGGGTACAATTAGGTCATATTTCAGTGTCACATTTCAGTGATGGTGAAATTAAAATTGCGATTGAGGAATCTATTCGTGGGGACAATGTTTATATCATCCAATCAACATCTGACCCAGTAAATGATAACTTGATGGAATTATTAATCATGATTGATGCTTGTCGTCGTGCAAGTGCCAAAACGATTAATGTTGTGATTCCTTACTTTGGCTACGCACGCCAAGACCGTAAGGCACAACCGCGTGAACCAATCACAGCGAAATTAGTGGCGCGTATGATGGAAAATGCTGGTGCAACTCGCATCCTTGCATTGGACTTACATGCTGCTCAAATCCAAGGTTTCTTCGAAGTGCCAGTAGATCACTTATACGGTGCGCCATTACTAGCAGAATACTTCTTAACCAATGACCGTTATACCGATTCAGACATCGTTGTTGTTTCGCCTGACCATGGTGGGGTAACACGTGCGCGTAAACTAGCTGAATTCTTAAAAGCACCGATTGCCATTATCGATAAGCGTCGACCTAAAGCCAACGTTGCTGAAGTGATGAACATTGTAGGCGATGTTTCTAATCGCCATGCTATTATCATCGATGACATGATTGACACAGCGGGTACCATTACCCTAGCTGCATCAGCAATCAAAGACGCGGGTGCATTATCTGTTGTGGCTTGCTGTACACACCCAGTTCTATCTGGCCCAGCAATCCAACGTTTAGAAGACTCAGTATTAGATGAAGTGGTTGTTTCCGATTCAATCTACTTAACAGATGATAAACGTATCGACAAAATCAAACAAGTAACAGTATCTGAATTAATCGCGGAAGCCATTGTACGTATCCACGAAAATCGTTCAGTATCACCGTTATTCAACGAAAAATTCAAGGGCATGCACCACGTCATTGAATAAGCCTCTTGATGAGTGATAGATAAATTGAAAAAGGGCAGTCCTACTATTGCTGGCGGGACTGCTCTTTTATTGTCTTGGCAATTCCCGCACCTAGAAATCTTGGAGCGGTATGCTACAATGAGAGGTGCGAGAAAAGTAGTTGTCCCTTGTATTCACGCCAATCCTTTGTCAAAAACATTACATATTGGAGGAAATTTATGTTTGGTAACTTTATGATCGGGTTTAATGCAGTCATGCCGATGTTAATCTATATGCTTTTTGGTCAGTTTTTTGCCCAAGCGGGGATGATTAAGCAAGAATCCTTCCAAGACTTTAACAGAGCCTTATTTAAAATTTTGCTACCAATCAACTTATTCACAAATATTTATAAGTCTGATTTCAAGCAATCATTCAACGGCTATGCATTGACCTATATCCTTGTCATTGCTTTGACCCTATACTTTATTCTGGCCTTTATTATTCCAAGGGTATCCGATGACCGGACCCGTTACGGTGTGATGCTACAGGGGTCAGTCAGAGCTAACGCCATCCTATTTGGTTTACCCTTAGGAACTTCTCTATTGGGTGAGGAAAATATGGGTATGGTAACGATTACTTTAGCCATCATCGTACCCTTCTGGAATATCATGTCGGTTATTGGTTTTTCCTTGTATTCAGAAGATAAAGTCTCTTTTAAACAGATGGGTAAAAGTATTATCACTAACCCAATGGTGATTGCCACGTTTATTGGTTTGATTGTTGTCTTACTTGGTCTACAATTTCCAGAAGTCATCAATACATCTTTAACCAATATTAACCGAATGGTATCACCGCTTGCCTTAATGGTCATGGGTGGGACTTTCTCTTTTGCCAAATTGAAAGATATCGATTTTGCCTTAATCTTTACGGTAGCCAATAAATTGATTATTATTCCTTTAATCGGTCTAACCCTCGGTGCTGTTCTAGGCTTTAGAGGGGATGCAATCATTTCTATCCTGATCGCCTTCGCTGGACCAACGGCTGTGTCGTCTTATGCCCAAGCCATTGCATCGGACGGAGACGGGGACTTAGCCAACCAAACAGTTGTGTTCACAACAATGTTATCGATGATTACCTTGGTATTCTTGATTACCTTGATGAAAACATTCGGTTTATTCTAATAAAATGGTAAGCAAAACCCCCTAAGTCGCGGAACTTAGGGGGTTTTATGTAGTAATGAGCTACTTGTAGTAGATTGAGTTGGGCAATTAAAGGTCTAATTTTGCCCAAGCTGTTTCTAATGTGTCGCGTAATTTAGTTGCTGACAAGTCCATTTGTTGTTGCTCGTGGTCGTTTAAGTCAGCTTCGATAACACTACGGATACCTTCACGGTTGATGATAGCTGGGGCACCAATGTAAACATCATTTTGTTTGTATTGTCCATCTAGGTAAACAGATACAGGTAGGATAGCATTTTCGTCATGTAAGATAGCTTTTAAGATGCGGACTAAAGATACACCAATTCCGTAGTAAGTTGCGCCTTTTTTCTCGATAATCTTATATGCCTTGTCACGTACGTTGTAGAATAAGTTCACTAAAGCTTCTTCGTCGATTGTTGAGGTTTGTGATAGCCATTCATAAATTGATTGGCCACCAATGTTTGCGTGTGACCATACAGGGAACTCGGTGTCACCGTGTTCACCCATGATGTAGGCGTGGACATTTCGTGCGTCAACATCTAATGTAGTAGCTAATTCTTGACGGAAACGGGCTGAGTCTAATGACGTACCAGAACCGATGACGCGGCTAGCAGGTAGGCCAGAGAATTTCCAAGTTGCGTAAGTTAAGATGTCTACTGGATTAGTAGCTACTAAGAAGATACCGTCAAAGCCTGAAGCCATAATTTGATCAACCATGCTCTTGAAGATACGTAAGTTTTTATCCACTAAGTCTAAACGTGTTTCACCAGGTTTTTGTGCAGCGCCGGCAGTAATCACAACAACATCAGCGTCAGCACAATCATCGTAAGTCGCCTTGTAGATTTTCTTAGGAGATGTGTAAGCTAGGGCGTCGATAAGGTCTAATACATCACCTTCAACGCGGTCTTCAGCTAAATCGATAATTCCTAATTCTCTACCAACACCTTGAATAACAGAAGCATATGCAAATGCAGATCCTACAGCACCATCACCAATTAAAATAACTTTTTGACCATTTTTTGACATAATAGATTCTCCTTAACTTTTTGTCTCTTATAGTGTACAAAGCAAACCATATGGTAAATGTTCCATTAACCCGTGCAAAGCTAGTGAACAATCAGTTTAAAAATTAGCTTGTTGATTAGTTAGTGAAATATTTAACATAATAATACCATTCTGTTTAAAAAAATCAATAGGTTTTTGTCATTATTTTTCAAGTATTTTAAAATAAACCGAATTTTATAGCGTGTGCAAACGGATACAAAAGCTTGTTATCAATGGTTTTTAAAAGATATAAAAAACTGTTACATATTCTAATTGAATCTGTACTAATAAAAATGAGGAAGTTTGCGCTTTGATTGTGAAAAGTTACGTAAATCGTTTCTGGTTGAAACAATATTGTGTCGAATTTCAAGCGATTTCTTGCAAAAATAGGATGGTGATGATGGTGGATGACCACTTTCGAATGGGTCTCCATCCCTATTATGGCAAAAATGTATCCGTTTTCCAACTGAGATGGTATAAATGTATAAAAATTGCCCACTATAACACGTGAATAAACTGAACTAAGTAAGAGAATGGAAGAGAAAGAGGACCGTAAACTTCGGATAAGATAGAAGCGTGATAGAAAGTTCAAGGAAAATCCCAAATCACTTTTGAAACATTAGCGATTTGGGAATAATATCAGTCCGAAAAAAGGACCATGGCCAATCGCCTCCGATAAATCTGACCATCGGCATCAGAATGGATGATTTGCCCAGAGACGAGGCTTTTACCTTTCAAGGCCAGGGCCCCTTTGTGGTATAATATATCCATCGAATATATTAGGGCTGTACGGGAGAACTTGCTAGGAGCGAGTGGCATCCTGTACAGGTTTTTGCGTGTTAACAAGGATGGATACAATAAAACCAAGCCTTTGTATCGAGATGACGGCGGATAAATAAAGGGCAATTCACTACTATGGATGGATTTGAATTTGACCTGCCGATAACTAGAAAATACATATACAAAAATGACAACGAGTATTTGAACGGATATTAGAAACGAAAACAAGGAGACTTCAAGAATGAAATTAATCGTCGGATTGGGAAATCCAGGAAAAAAATATGAGGGCACACGCCACAATATCGGTTTTATTGTCTTAGATGAATGGGCTCACCAACATCATGAAACCTTTAATAAAACGGGATTTAAAGGTGAATACTTTGAGACTTTTGTTAACGGAGAGAAAGTGATTTTCTTAAAACCAACTACCTTTATGAATAATTCCGGGGAAGCGGTTGGTGCTATGGCCAACTATTATTCAATTCCAGTAGAAGATATTTTAGTGGTTTATGATGATTTAGATATGGATCCAGGCCGGATTCGTTTACGTCAAAAGGGTTCTGCTGGCGGACATAACGGGGTAAAATCACTGATTGCCCACCTTGGCACCGATAAAATTCGTCGCATTAAATTAGGTATCGGCCATCCGGGTAAAGACGGGACCGTTGTCAACCACGTCCTATCAAGATTTCCAAAAGAAGACCATACGCCGATGCTTGCGGCTACGCGTGCAGCGGTTGAAGCCATCGACTACTGGTTAGCGGGTCATTCTTTTGAGGAAACCATGACCAACTATAACAATTAGCCGAGAAAAGGAGGGAGACCGCTTGGATTTACAAACATTTTTCTTGCAGGAAACTCAAAATGAGTCATTTAAACAACAAGCCAAATCAGGTCAGTCAGTCCTTTATCTAGGCCTTCAAGGGGCAAGTCGGGCTTATATGGCTAAAACCCTAATGAATTTGGCCAGTGAACAAAAGGTCGTCATCGTAACCAACAATCTATTGCAGGCAGACCACTTTTATAATGACCTACAAAGTGACTTTTCTGATGACCAATTGCATCTTTTTAATGTACCAGAATCTGTGGCAGCTGACTGGGCAATTGCCAGTCCAGAAGCCTTAGCTGATCGGTTGACTGT
The DNA here is from genome assembly GCF_042741995.1 of Aerococcus sp. NPDC058936. Lineage (NCBI taxonomy): Bacteria > Bacillati > Bacillota > Bacilli > Lactobacillales > Aerococcaceae > Aerococcus > Aerococcus sp. NPDC058936. The sequence goes on from NZ_JBHYKZ010000010.1 coordinate 22,865, forward strand.
TTTAAATTGGGCACGCGACCCGAAAACATCCGGTGTTTTAATCACACCTATGTTTGGCTTGAAGCGCCTGCTGACCCCAACTGAAATTTGGGATAATACGCGTTTACTAGTCAAGTTAGGGGACGAGTTAGAACCAGCTACCCTAGTTCAACGTCTGTTAAACCAAGGGTACCAACGCGCTGAAATTGTCATGACCCCAGGAGAAATGAGTCAACGCGGGGATATCGTAGACTTTTATCCTATAAATGCCGAATATCCGATTCGAGTGTCTTTAGCTTTTGATGAGGTGGAGCGGATTTCAACTTTTGATCCAAATACTCAAAAATCACTACAAGACCAGCCAAGTATCAATATCCAACCATCGCAAGAATTCATTGTCTTGCCGCAACAATTGCAAGCCCAAGCTGATGCTTTCCAAAAATTGATGACCAAGTCTTTGGCTAAGATTAAAGACGAGGTGGTTAAAGATTTAGCGACTGCTGTTGTTAACGATGAAGTCCTTGCCTGGAAAAATGGGGAAACCACGGAAAACTCAAAATACTTCCACCGGTATATGTACCCAGAAACGACAACGCTTCTTGACTATATTGGCGACCAAGCCTTCTTAATTTTGGACGACTATGCGCGCTTAATTCAAGAAGAGGCAACTTGGACTAGCAATACCGAAATGTATTTACAAACTATGGTTGAAATGGGACAGCTACCGGCACAAGTCCAAGTATATGCAGACTTTAAGGAAGCTATTCAAGCTTTTAAAGGCCGTAAATTTTACTTTTCAGTATGGCAGCAAGGGCTGGGGTCTCTGAAATTCGATGGACTGTACCAGTATCAAACACGAATGATTACCCAGTTTTATGACCAAATGGATGCCCTGAAAATTGAGCTAGATGCTTGGATTCGTACAGGTCGAACAGTGGTAGTTATGTTAAAAGACAAGGACAGAGTGAAAGAAGTTCAGGCCATTTTGCAAGAAATAGACGTGGTGGCTGAAGCAACGGACGAGGGGAATATCTTCGCCAACAAAGTGAATTTAATTGCAGGCGGACTATCTGGATCGATTGAATTTGTCCAAGAGCGCTTAGTCTTACTGGCTGAAGCGGATATCTTCCATACCCAGAAGAAACGACGCAAGGCTAAGAAACCACTGATTTCAAATGCGGAACGAATCAAAAACTACCAACAGTTAGAAGTTGGGGACTATGTGGTTCATGTTAACCACGGGATTGGTCGGTATACTGGGATTGAAACAATCGAGTTTGCTGGCACCCACCAAGACTACTTGACCATTGTCTTCGCCGACCAGGCAGCTATTCATGTGCCAATTGACCAGATCGATTTGGTTCAAAAGTATGTGTCTGCTGAGGGGCGTGAGCCTAAATTAAATAAAATGGGTGGTAGCGAATGGGCGAAAACCAAGCAGAAGGTGTCCAGCAAGATTGAAGATATCGCGGATGAACTGATTGACTTATACGCCTCTCGTGAAGCCCAGAAAGGTTTCGCTTTTAGTCCAGATACTGCTGAACAGGCCGAATTTGAAAATGCCTTCCCGTATACAGAAACTGATGACCAAGTCCGGTCGATTGCTGAAATTAAGAAGGATATGGAAGCAGAGCAACCGATGGACCGATTACTCGTTGGAGATGTCGGTTTCGGGAAAACGGAAGTCGCTATGCGAGCTGTCTTTAAAGCCTTAATGGAGGGTAAACAAGTTGCTTTCTTAGTGCCGACGACTGTTTTAGCCCAACAACACTACGAAACCTTCACTGAACGGTTTGCAGACTGGCCTTTTGAAATTGGCTTGTTATCTAGATTTAGAAGCAAGGCTCAACAAAAGGAAACCATTGAAGGCTTGAAAAAAGGGCAAGTGGACATTGTGATTGGGACCCACCGCGTTCTATCTAAAGACGTTGAATTCCTTGATTTAGGGCTATTAGTGGTCGATGAGGAGCAACGGTTTGGCGTGAAGGCCAAGGAAAAATTGAAGGCCTTAAAAGCGAATGTGGATGTGTTGACCCTGACGGCGACACCTATTCCTCGTACCTTAAACATGTCTATGCTAGGGGTTCGGGATTTATCCGTTATTGAGACACCACCAGCTAACCGGTATCCCGTCCAGACTTTTGTAATGGAACAAAATTACGGGGCTGTCAAAGATGCCATCGAACGAGAAATTGCTCGAGATGGTCAAGTTTTCTATCTCTTTAATAACGTGGCCCAAATCGAAGAAAAAGCAGCCTTTATCAATGAGTTGGTCCCTGAAGCGAGGGTGGCTATTGCTCACGGTCAAATGACCGTTGTCCAACTGGAAAATATCATGATGGACTTTGTCCTTGGTGAGTTTGATGTTTTAGTCACGACAACCATTATTGAAACAGGGGTGGACATTCCTAATGCCAACACCTTGCTGGTTGAAGGAGCCGACCGAATGGGTCTATCTACCCTTTACCAATTACGGGGGCGGGTTGGACGGTCAACTCGGATTGCCTATGCCTATTTCATGTACCGACCAGACAAGATGTTGTCTGAGGTATCTGAAAAACGCTTGATGGCCTTACGTGATTTCACGGAACTAGGGTCTGGTTTCAAGATTGCCATGCGTGACTTGTCCATTCGTGGGGCAGGTAACTTACTTGGAAAACAGCAACACGGATTTGTTAACTCAGTCGGTTTCGATCTCTATTCGCAAATGCTTCGTGAAGCGGTCCAACGTAAACGGGGCATTTTACCGGCTAAGAAAACTGAGCCAGTGGAAATATCACTGTCTATTGATGCTTATATTCCACAGACCTATATCCGGGATGAGCGACAAAAAGTGGAGATTTATAAACGGGTGCAAGCCATGACTAGTGTGGATGAAATGTGGGACTTGGATGATGAGTTGATGGATCGATATGGTGAACCACCAATTGAAACGCAACTTTTACTGCAAGTAGGTGCGATTAAAGCGGCGGCCGATAAGATTGGTGTGACAAGCATTAAACGGATTGCTGCCAGCAACACCATAGAAGTCCTTTTCCACGAAAATCTTGAACAAAAAATTATGACACAAGCTATCTTCAAGGCTTTAGAGGACAATCCTTTCCGCTTAGCGATTAAACAAGTTGGGGCTGCCTTAATGATCAGCCTAGGTTTAAACAAGTTGTCCACTGAAGAATGGTTGGACTACTTACTGCAATTTACAACCAAGTTAGCTGATGACGAAAATGTGGTCGAAATGAAGGCGGACCAATTGGCCAAGGAAAAAGCTGACTACGAGAAAGCGCAAGCCTTAAAAGCAGAACAAGAAGAGGCAGCGAGTAAAGCTGCTGTAGACGCTCAAGTGAAGGCTGCTGAAAATGAAGCGAATCAAACTAGTTCAGATGCAGAAAATGACCAAGCAGGTGACTAGAAGGTGAAAAATGACGATTCAAAAGCAAACTCAACAGGCCAAGTGGCCATGCAAGGGGCCGTTGTGCTAACGCTCGCGGCCTTAGTGGCTAAAGTGTTGTCTGCTATTTACCGGGTCCCTTTACAGAATATGGTCGGGAACGAAGGGTTCTATGTCTACCAACAGGTCTATCCAATTTACGGAATAGGGATGACCTTTGCTTTAAATGGTTTACCATCTTTTATTGGTAAACAAGTCGCACTACAAAATAACAACCGGCAAAGTAAATCTTTGTTGAAGAGATACGCAGTCATTGTATCGGTCTTTGCGCTCGCTTGTTTTGCCCTGATTTATTTTGGGGCTGATTGGATTGCAGCGGTGATGGGCGACGGTTTACTGGCGCCTGTTATCAAAAGCGTGTCCTTTATGTTCCTCTTGATGCCAGGTTTACTCCTGTCCAGAGGTTTTATGCAGGGGCGTAATCTTATGACCCCAACCGCTATTTCGCAAGTTACCGAGCAATTTGTTCGGGTGGCAGTTATTTTAACTGTCGCCTTCACCTTTAGCCGGATGCAAGGGACTGGCGCGAAACCTGATGTCTACCAGATGGGTTTTTGGACTATGCAGTCAGCGTGGATTGCTGCCGCAGCCGCTTCGGTCGTCATGGCTTATTACTTGTTAAATTACCGCGAGAAGGCCATGTACCAAGACTTCTTAGCCGGCCATTACGGGTTAGATCAAGCGAGTGAGACTGGTGATGATACAGGCTTATCTTGGGCTAAGTTAACCAAAGACTTTGTCACAGAAGGCTTTGTTATTTGTTTCTTCTCAGCCTTATTGGTCTTTTATCAGTTGATTGATGCCTTTACCGTTTACGACCAATTGCTAGATAATGGGATTGCGACGGCGGTAGCCAAGGATATGAAGGGTATTTACGACCGCGGCCAGCCCATCGTCCAACTGGGTATGGTTGTGGCCACATCGCTTGCCACTTCATTCTTACCCACCCTAGCTTTAGTGAAAAAGGGTGACTGCAAGCAAGCTGGCGAATTTGAAATCGTCAGCAGACAATACCTACGGGTGACCCTCTTTTTCGCCACTATCATTACGGGCGGTTTGATATCGATCATGCCCCAATTAAACCACTTCCTATTTGCTAGTGCGGCTGGCTCCGAGGTCTTAATGGTTTATGTGGTGATGGTTATCTTTGCCAGTCTCATATTAGGGCAAAATAATATTCTCCAAGCCCAAGGATGGTGGTATAAAGCAGGTATTGCCTTTGTGGTCGGCATGCTGGTCAAGGGGATATTTACAGCGAGTTTAGTTGGTTTCCTAGATACGGCAGGTGCCGCCTGGGCGACCAATTTAGCTTTAGTGGCTATGAGCATTTACCTAGATTGGACCTTGCCTAAGGAAGTCCGTGTGGTGAAATGGTGGCGGGTAGCCTTTAAGGCAGGATTAATAGCTGTCTTAATGGTTGCGGTGAACTTTACCTTAGCTTATCTATGGCATCAAGTCTTAGGGATAGCGCCGGAACGGTGGATGGAGGCCTTGTTGATGGGGATTCAAATTCTTGTAGGTGTTTTGTTGGTGGTGGTGTACTTACGAAAAGACCCTATACTAAGCCAAGTCGAATGGGAAACCTTGCCAAAAGGCGAGTTGATATGGCGGCTATTGCAGGGGTAATGCGTTCTGAAGTAGTGCGCGTTCCGGATATGGGAAAGGCGTCCCAAATACGGGAATGTTGTTTCCAATAAGGGTGTAATCAATTTGCCTAGAAAATCGGTAAAGTTTATAAGGGTATTAATCCGTTGGCAAACAAGCAAATTCCTAGCTTATTGGTAAAGGCTAGGGCCAAATCATGGTATACTAGAATTAAGATAATGATGAAAAAGGTTTTTGTGGATTCATTTAGAGAAAATTAAAAGAAACTAGCCGAAATTTCAAAAAGGTATGTATAAAATAAAGGAGCAAGATTTTTGCGATTAGATAAATTTTTAAAAGTATCTAGAATTATTAAAAGAAGAAGTGTTGCTAAAGAAGTTGCGGACAAAGGCCGGATTGCCATTAATGGTCGTCCAGCTAAGTCAGGTACCGATGTGAAAATCGGTGATGAATTAGTGATTACATTTGGAAATAAAGACCTGACTGTTCGCGTTGAAAACTTGAAGGAAACGACACGTAAAGATGAAGCCGAAAATATGTTTACCATAGTTGGCGAAAGTTACCACGAGGATCAGGAAAAAGGTAGTCTCTAGTCTTGATTTATGATGGCGCTAGCTTTGAATTATTGTTATACTATTTAAGTATATGATTGACGGATTCAAAACCACCATAGAAAGGGGTTTTTGCTATGCGGCCAGAAGATCATCCCGTCCGTGAAAGCAAAAAAGTGACATCATTAGCAGAACACCGTAAAGCAAAAACCAAGAAGTGGTTACGAAAGCCAAGGACTACAGCTGATTGGATTACCCGATTTGTCGTTGGTATCTTCGCTGTTGTGACTTTGGGTTGTGTGTCGACTGCTTATGCAGCACACAAGGACCAAGCAGGTGTCAAAGAACAAATCGCTTTAACTGAAGATGAGATTGCCGGTGAACAAAAGGCAATTGATAGCTTAAGCCAACAAGCGACCTTGCTAAAAGATGATGAATATGTGGCAAAATTAGCGCGGTCACGTTACTACTTAAGTAAAGATGGGGAAATTATCTTTAGTGTGCCTGAAGATAATGCCTCTAAACAAGCTGAGATTTTAAATAAGGCTTATTTACAAAATCAAGAAAATAATGATGAATAAATTGTGCTGACAAGGTAAACTAGAAATAGCTTTACTCGTCCGGGTAAAAATCCATTTACCGGATGCAAGAATTTCAAGGAGGATATTTGGGATACATGGCAATTGAAGTAGGAAATAAAGTTACCGGAAAAGTTACAGGGATTACAAAATTTGGTGCATTTGTTGATTTAGGAGAAGGCAAGAATGGTTTAGTCCATATATCTGAAGTAGCTGAAGGCTACGTAAAAGATATCAACGATGTCTTATCTGTTGGAGATGAAGTAACTGTTTTAGTGACCAATGTAGCTGATGACGGTAAGATTGCATTGTCAATCCGTCGTTTAAGCGCAGATGGCGCAAGCAAACCAGCGTCTGCTAATCGCGGAAACAACGAGGGTGGCGGTCGCGACCGTGGCAACCAAAACTTCCGTAAAGATGATAACCGCGACAACCGTGGAGGTTATCAAGGTAAACCAAAATCAAACAACCATTCAGGTGGTCGTTCAAACTTTGGTGGCGGGCATTCATTCAAGTCAAACGCTGGTAACAAAGCGGGAACTAATGACTTCGATAGCATGATGTCATCATTCTTAAAAGACTCTGATGACCGTTTAACTTCTTTAAAACGCAATACAGAAGGTAAACGAGGTGGCCGAGGTGGCCGTCGTTCTTAATAAGGCATAAAGGGCTTGTGACCTCAAGGTACACACACCCAAAACGAAGTGTAGACACATGTTGAGAGGTCTGTGGCAATTTGTCGCAGACCTCTTTGATGTTTAACGGTGACAAGGATAAATAGGGATACTTAATAAAGTACACAGAGCATATTTGCGTAAGCAAAACCTAGGAAAGGAGCGGTATATGATGGGTGAGAATGTATTAAAGATTGTAGAAGACTGGCTTTTGGCGACGAAAGACAAGTTGAAGTCTCAAATACCTGCAGACTATAGGCCAATTGATGGGCAGATCCCCTTTCTTTTGGCTGTGTCTGGTGGCGTCGATTCAATGGTTTTATTAGATTTATTCTATCGCTTAAGTCAAAGATCCTTAGTCACTTTTTCTGTGATCCATATCAATCACCAGCTCCGACCTGAATCAACGACTGAGCAAGATATGGTCATCAAATTTTGTGAGGACCGTGATATTGCCATTCAAGTAGTGGCTTGGGACCACGATGACCCGCAGAATCCAAACCGGTCGGAATTGGCGGCACGCGAATTCCGTTATGCGGTCTTTGAGCGGATGATGGTCTTGACCAAGTCCCCATTCTTAGTGACTGCCCACCATCAAAATGACCAGGCGGAAACGGTCTTGATGCGGTTGGTTCATGGCGGTCGCTTAAAGAGTATTGCCGGCATTCACCCCTACCGTCCTATCCAATTGGACAGGAGGTTGCAGACGGGCTATGTGCTCCGCCCGCTGTTGTCAGTGGATAAGGTTGATTTATATGACTATGCAGCGAAACGGCAGGTCCCTTTTAGTGAGGATGCGTCCAATTTTGACCTGGCTTATACTAGAAACAGGTTTAGACAGCAGTATTTGCCGGAATTGGAGGCGGAAGATGGCGCCCTTGTTGACCATCTCGGCGACTTTGCCTTGGCTGCTCAAGCGACCAGCCGGTTTGCGGACGCTTATATGGACCAAGTTTTAAGAGGTGTCTTGATGAAAAAAAATGACACTTGGCAAGTTGATTTGGCGGCCATAGCGGGCTATGACTTGCCTGAACAAGTCTTGTTGTGGCAACGAATGTTCGACCAAACGAGGGTTGCTGACTTGGCCGCCTTTACGCAAGATGGCTTTAAGCGGATGGTGGCTTTCTTACAGAGCGAGAATGGGCAAGCTGAGTGGCGGTTGCCGGGAGGCTACCGCCTGGTCAAGGTGTATGATACGGCCTATATTCTGCCCGGTGGCCGGTCTGATTTCTTGGCGGGGGCTGGTGCCGCCGGTAAGATGACTGAGCAGGGTTTAAGCTGGCAGGACTGGGTGGTAGTAGGCGACCGGGTCAAGTTTGGTTGGTTTGACGAAAAGCAAGCAGATGTTTATTTGGACCAGGGGGCGGTCTTGTTGGCTGAGGTGGGTGCTGACGTTAGCTTGACGGTGCGCAATCGCCTTCCCGGAGATTTTATCCGACTGTCAAACGGTCACCGACAAAAGCTGAATCGCTTTTTAATCAACGAAAAAGTTCCGTCTGGTGTCCGGGATGATATTTTTGTATTAGCGGATAACCAGCAAGAGGTGTGGGGCCTCTTTTTCAATGGAGAGGTCTTATATGTAAACCGAAGTGGTACGGGGGCTAAAGTATTGGTAAATTTTTAGGGGTTTTTGACGTATTTGTTGGCGTTTAATGGTAAGATTGTTATAATACTTTTCGCTTATTGAATGTTTTTAGGGTGGTTTTTCAGCGCTAAAGGGGCTAGATTTGGATGAGTAGTCTTAATTAATTGCTATTAAATTGGGTTATTTGCTAAAATAACCTAGAATTATGTGAAATGAAATGTGGAGGATTATAGGCATGCACAAAGATGTAGAGGAAATTTTAGTTTCGACTGAGGAAATTGCGGAACGTATTCAGGTGTTAGGTGAGGAGTTAACGGCGGATTATCAAGATAAGAACCCGATTGTGGTTGGTATTTTGAAGGGTTCTGTCCCATTCATGTCTGACTTGATTCGTGCAATGGATGTTAAATTACAAATTGACTTTATGGATATTTCTAGTTACGGCGGTGGCGTTGAGTCATCAGGTCAGGTGAAAATTTTGAAGGATTTAGACGCGGATGTGTCTGGTCGTCACGTGATTATTGTTGAGGATATTGTGGATACTGGTAATACGCTAGCGAAAATCCATGATTTGTTCCAACACCGCAATGCTGCGAGTGTGAAGGTGGTTACTTTACTAAATAAACCTGAACGCCGTACTGCCAATGTTTCAGTGGATTATATTGGTTTTGAAATCCCTGACAAATTTGTAATTGGTTATGGTATGGACTTTGATGAAGAGTACCGACAATTGCCTTATATCGGTATTTTGAAGCCTAGTGTTTACGCACATTTATTCCATAATTAGTGAGTTAGTTTATTGATATCTATTTTTTACTATTTATTTACAGGCTACTTTAAGAACAAGAATTAGAATGGGGAAAATGAATGCAACAAAAGAGACCTAACAGACCAAATAGAAACACCTTCATTAGGAGTGGTTTGCTGTGGCTGATTATGTTCTTTGCTTTGATGGCATTAGTTAGATCATTAACGAGTGATTCTACTGGTGGTACCACTGAAGAGTTAACACAATCAGAATTCATTCAAACACTTTCTGATGGGGATGTAGAGCGTTTCTCTATCCAATCTAACGCCGGGGCTTACCAAATCCGCGGTGCTTACAAGGATTCGGGTGAGGAATCGAGTGAATCATCATCGTCAACTAGTGATGGGATTCCAATTTTCCAAGATTTACAACAAAGCTCAGCTTCTGAGTTTGTGGTAAACGTATTGCCTAATGACAACACGGTTGCAACGATTACGGATGCAGCGAATGCGACCGATACTGAAATGACTGCCTTAGAAGAAGACCAGTCTGGTATGTGGTTGAGCTTATTATTCACTGCTGTACCGATTATTTTCTTCGTTGTGATTATGTATATGATGTTCAGCCAAAGCCAAGGTGGCGGTCGAAACAACCCAATGTCTATGGGTAAATCGAAGGCTGTTGATCAATCGAAGAAAGAAGTAAAAGTGCGATTCTCTGATGTCGCTGGTGCGGATGAAGAGAAACAAGAGTTGGTTGAAGTGGTGGACTTCTTGAAAGATCCACGTAAATTCCAAGCTTTAGGTGCCCGCATTCCAAAAGGTGTGCTTTTAGAGGGTCCTCCAGGTACTGGTAAGACGTTACTTGCTAAAGCAGTTGCCGGTGAAGCTGGCGTGCCTTTCTACTCAATCTCAGGTTCTGAGTTTGTGGAAATGTTCGTTGGTGTCGGTGCTTCTCGTGTACGTGACTTATTCGAAAATGCTAAGAAGAGTGCGCCATCGATTATCTTTATTGATGAGATTGATGCTGTTGGTCGTCGTCGTGGTGTTGGTCCAGGATCAGGTCATGATGAACGTGAGCAAACACTGAATCAGTTGTTGGTTGAGATGGATGGTTTCTCTGAAAAAGATAATGTTATCGTGATTGCGGCAACTAACCGTTCTGACGTATTGGACCCAGCTTTACTACGTCCAGGCCGTTTTGATAGACAGGTATTAGTTGGTCGTCCGGATGTTAAGGGACGTGAAGCAATCTTGAAAGTACATGCCCGTAATAAGCCGTTCGGCCCAGGTGTGGACTTGAAGGTATTAGCGCAACAAACGCCAGGATTTACTGGTGCTGAACTTGAAAACTTATTAAACGAGGTGGCTTTAGTGGCAGCTCGTGTAGATAAGAAACAAATTGACATGATTGATATTGATGAAGCGCAAGACCGCGTGATTGCTGGTCCGGCTAAGAAAGACCGCGTGATTTCTAAGGTTGAACGTCGTATGGTTGCTTACCACGAGGCTGGTCATACCATTGCTGGTTTAGTCCTAAGCGACGCCCGTGTAGTCCACAAGGTGACAATTGTACCTCGTGGTAAAGCTGGTGGTTATGCGATTATGCTTCCTCGTGAAGACCAAAACCTTTACACAACGAAAGACTTGCGTGAACAAGTGATTGGTTTACTAGGTGGACGTGCCGCTGAACAATTAATCTTCAATACCCAAACTTCTGGGGCTTCTAATGACTTTGAACAAGCGACAGGTATTGTTCGTGCCATGATTACTGAATATGGTATGAGTGAATTACTTGGACCAATTTCATACGAAGGTAACCACTCAATGCGTGGGGCAGATTCTGGTTATGCACAAAACAAATCTTACTCTGAACGCACAGCTGGTCAAATTGATGACGAAGTACGTAAGTTCATGGACGAGTGTTTGGAAGAAGCAGAAAGTATCTTAGCTTCTCACCGTGATCAATTAGATGTGATTGCTGAGAAATTACTAGAACTTGAAACGTTAGATGAACGCACAATTCGCGCCTTATTCGAAACTGGTGAAATGCCAGAACCATTAGATGGCGAACAAGAACGTGAATCAGAAGCTAAATCTTTTGAAGAAGTGAAAAAAGATTTACAACGTGGCGCTGATTATCGTCAATATCGTAATGGTGAATGGTCTGAAGAAACGACTTCGGAAGATCAAACCGAAGCGGCTGATGATGTTAATGATTCTGATGACGACAACGACGATCATCAAGGTCCACAAGGGCGAAATGCACATATAGATCAAGACTAAGTAAGGGTGTGAGCGGACCCGATAAAGGTTTAAGAGCCTACTTTTCTTGGATCAATGAAAAACCTCCGATGATATTTTATCGGAGGTTTTTCAATGCAATAAAGAAGCGACTTTCCTAATACTTATAAACGTTTTTTTAATGATGGACTATCTACATACCAATAAATGGGATCAGCAAACGCAGTCAATATTTAGTGGTTTGCTTAACACCTTGCTAACTATTATATTTTCACTGTTCGCCAAATTAGGTTAGAATGGTAGTTGAAGAGCGACAAGCGAATAATGGGTGCCTAGCACCTAATAATGGAGTGAAATAAATGACAGATAAATTAATTAAGGCAGTAGCCTTTGATGGTGAAGTTCGTATTACAGCTGTAGATGCTACGGCTGTTGTCCAAGAGGCACAAAAGAAACATGATACATGGTCTGCTTCTACAGCAGCTCTAGGACGTACGTTAGTGGGTACTTTGATGATGGGGTCTGACATTAAAGATGATGCCAAAATCACTGTCCAAATTAACGGGAATGGCCCAGCTGGTAAGTTGGTAGCTGTTGCGGATGGTCAAGGAAATGTGAAAGGTTACGTTCAAGAGCCGCATATCAGCCTAGATCCAAACGATAAAGGCAAGATTGATGTACGCGGCGCGGTCGGAACGGAAGGTCTTTTTACCGTTACAAAAGATTTAGGTTTGAAAGAACCTTTCTCTGGTCAAGTGCCAATTGTTTCAGGTGAAATCGCTGAAGACTTCACTTACTACCTTGCTTATTCTGAGCAAACGCCTTCTGCGGTAGGGTTAGGTGTCTTGGTGGATACGGATGAAACAGTGATTAATGCTGGTGGTTGGATGATTCAATTGATGCCAGGAGTGACTGAACCGTCTATTGAAGCCGTTGAAAAGGCCGTTGCTGAAACACCGCAAGTAACCGAATTATTGTCAGATGGCGCGACAGCCAAAGATATGATCAACCGTTTGTTAGGTGAAGAAAATGTCAAATTCTTAGATGAACGTGATGTGCAATTCGCTTGTGACTGTAATAAAGACCGGTTTGCAGCTGGATTAGCGACTTTACCAAAAGAAGAAATCACAGCTATGATCGAAGAAGATAACGGGGCCGAAGTGGTATGTCAATTCTGTAATAAACACTATCAATTCACGGCCGCAGATTTAAAAGGCATTGAAGACCAAGCTTAAGGTCAAGATTTGCTATAATAGGCATAATCAACAAGGCTATGTAATCATTTTGCAGAGAAAGGTTTGAGCTATAAGATGGAAGTTACAAATTATATGAGTCAATTAATCGGAGAAACACCATTACTGAAATTGCAACGATCAGTTCCATATAAAGCCGCACAGGTATACGTCAAACTCGAAACAGCTAACCCAACCGGATCAATTTACGACCGTGTTGCCTTAAACATGATTGAAGTAGCGGAAAATGAGGGTCGTTTACAAGCTGGTCAACAAATTGTGGTCGCAACCACAGCTGAAGTTGCTGCCTCTTTCGCCTTATTAGGAGCGAGCAAGGGCTATGATACAAAGGCCTTTGTCCCAGATACAGCCACTCACCATGACTTGACAGTCTTGCGTGCATATGGGGCTCAAGTACAACTAGTAGCCGGCAAACAAGGTGTTGTAGATGCCATGACCCAAGCGCGGGCTTATGCTGAAGAGGGCAACCACCTATTTATCGACGTTTACGATGATGAGGGCAATGCTAGTGTTCATGAAAAAACAACAGGACCAGAAATCATCGAAGTCTTAAACGGCGCGCCAGATGCCTTTGTATCAACCATCGCAACTGGTGGGACTATGACGGGTGTTGGAACAGCCCTTAGACAGGAAAACAAAGATATCCAACTCTACGCGGTAGAAGACAAGGATGCCAAATTCTTATCAGGTGAAAAAGCCAATCCGAGTATAGCGACTGGATTTAATCCAGGTTTATTGCCTTTAAATCTGGATACTACTTTATACGACGGTATTGTGGCTATTGATTTGGCCAAGGCCAAAGAAACTAGTCGCTTGTTAGCCATCAATGAAGGTTTATTGGTAGGACCAGCAGGTGGTGCAGCGGTTGCAGCTGCTATTGCGGTGGCTAAAACCCTAGGTCAAAATAAAAAAGTAGTCGTTGTTATTCCAGATGACGGCAGACGATTTGTTGCTGAAGGTGCTTTCGACTTCAATACAAGCAATTAACAGAAGTAGTTGAGTGAATAAACATTATTAAAAGTGAAAGAAGGCTTTTATGGAGAAAGCAGAAAATCATCTTGAAAATCTAGGTGGTACGGTAGAACCGGAGCAAATTCAGCATTTGAGTAAAATGTTTAAGGCTTTGGGGGATCCGACAAGATTGCGCATACTATATTTATTGGGTGAAGGCGAAATGATGGCCACTAAGATTTCTGAAGAATTAGGTTTGGAACAATCTGCAGTGTCCCACCAATTAAAGAAATTGTTTGAATTGCGGCTAGTAAAGAAACGTAAAGAAAGAAATACGGTCATTTACAGCCAGGCAGACAGCCATGTCCTGCAAATTTTAACGGATGCCTTTACCCATATTAAAGAAGAGGATAACCATTAATTGAAAGCATAAGCAGTTCCTAACCGAATAAGGTTTTCTTTAACCTGAAAATTTGGTACAATGCTTGTGTTTTCGTATTCTCATAGAGAAACGACAGTTTATCCGAAAAAAACTGTTCTGATAGAAATTGTCGACAAGGGTCGCTTGCTTTTTTGGCAGAAAGTTGGCAATATAGATAAGTATCGAATTGACTAGAGGATAACGATAGATAAAGTAAGGAGTGTATATAGTGACTGAAGAAAATAATCAACATCAAGCTACTGATGCGACTGAAGGGTTGAACGACCAACTGCTTGTCCGTCGTGAAAAAATGGCTGAGTTAGAAGAAAACGGCTATAACCCATTTGCTTCTGGGTTTGAACGTAACGCAGTAGCAGCTGATTTACACAAAAAATATGAGGCTTATGACAAAGAGCAATTAGCTGAAATGGAGGACGTTGTAGCCGTTGCCGGCCGTTTAGTAACAAAACGTGGTAAGGGTAAGGCTGGATTTGGGAACATCCAAGACATGTCAGGTAACATTCAAATCTATGTGCGTCGTGACCACATCGATGAAGAGGATTACGACCACTTATGGAAGAAAGCTGACTTAGGGGATATCGTTGGTGTTGAAGGTACTTTAATGCGTACAAACACTGGTGAATTATCTGTTAAAGCGACGAAATTCGTCCACCTAACAAAAGCTTTACGTCCATTACCAGATAAATACCATGGTTTAACAGACGTAGAACAAATCTACCGTCACCGATACCTAGATCTAATTGCCAACCGTGAATCATTCGACCGCTTCACAAAACGTTCGCAGATCATCCGTGAAGTTCGTCACTACTTAGACAGTAACGACTATCTAGAAGTTGAAACACCTGTCTTACATAATATTGCTGGTGGTGCCTCAGCGCGTCCATTCATTACCCACCACAATGCCTTAGACATGGAATTATATCTACGTATCGCCTTAGAATTGCACTTAAAACGTCTAGTTGTTGGTGGTATGGAACGTGTGTATGAAATCGGTCGTGTATTCCGTAACGAAGGGATCGATACAACGCACAACCCTGAATTCACTATGCTTGAAGTTTATACAGCTTATAGCAAGATGACTGACGTGATGGATCTAGTTGAAGGTTTATTCCAATCAGTCGCTGAAAAAGTATTGGGTACAACAAGTATTACTTACGATGGTCAAGCAATCGAATTGGGTGGTAAATGGCGTCGTGTCCACATGGTAGATGCAGTTAAAGAAGCGAGTGGCGTTGATTTCTGGCAAGAAATGACAGATGAAGAAGCTCGCGCAATTGCCAAAGAGCACCATGTACAAGTTGAAAACAACTTTACAGTGGGGCATGTCATTAATGAATTCTTTGAAGAATTTGTTGAAGACACTTTAATTCAACCAACATTCGTTTACGGTCACCCAACAGCGATTTCGCCGTTGGCACGTAAAAACGAAGAAGACCCACGCTTTACTGACCGTTTTGAAGTATTCATTGTAGGTTCAGAATCTGGTAACGCCTTTACCGAGTTAACAGATCCAATTGACCAACGTGAACGTTTTGAAGCCCAAGTGAAAGAAAAAGCTGAGGGTAACGACGAAGCGCATCCACTAGATGAAGAATTCTTAGAAGCCTTAGAAACAGGTATGCCGCCAACAGGTGGGTTAGGGATTGGTATCGACCGTATGGTGATGCTATTAACAGACGCACAATCTATCCGTGACGTCTTATTATTCCCGACAATGAGAAACGTAGAACAGTAAGTATAAAAAAGGCCACATTTTTCCTTGCTAGCCGAGGGAAAAGTGGTCTTTATTTTTTTGAGAATATTTGTTGACGCGACCTTGCGAATGTGATAAATTATATAAGGTGCTTTTTGTATGCAGATTCCTGTATTTGTATCCAAATCGAACAGTCGTGCTGACTGGTACATTAGCACACAAACATTGAAAAAGCTGAAATCGTAGCTGTAAAGCGATTTTTATTTTTTCAAAAAAATTATGACACGCTTGGATGTGTGAGCATAAAGTATATACCAAAAATATCACCCATTAATGGGAAGGAGGAGCTTATAGTTATGCCAACTATTAACCAATTAGTACGCAAATCACGCCAAAGCTCAACTAAAAAATCTGGTTCTCCAGCTTTAGGCCGTGGTTACAACTCAATGAAACGTAAATCTACTTCTACAAACTCTCCTCAAAAACGTGGAGTTTGTACACGTGTAGGTACTATGACACCGAAAAAACCTAACTCAGCGTTACGTAAATACGCTCGTGTTCGTTTATCAAACATGATCGAGGTAACAGCTTACATCCCAGGTATCGGCCACAACTTACAAGAACATAGTGTTGTTCTTATCCGTGGTGGACGTGTGAAAGACTTACCAGGGGTTCGTTACCACATCGTTCGTGGTGCGTTAGATACTGCTGGAGTTAACGACCGTAAACAAAGCCGTTCTAAATACGGTACTAAAAAACCTAAATAATTAAAATTCGAAAGGAGGAGCACAAATGCCTCGTAAAGGACATATTGCAAAACGTGATGTATTACCAGATCCAATTTATAACTCAAAATTAGTTACTCGTTTAATCAACCGTATCATGGTTGATGGTAAACGTGGTAAAGCAGCTACTATTTTATATACTGCCTTCGACAACATTAAAGCTGAAACAGGTAACGACCCAATGGAGGTTTTCGAACAAGCAATCGAAAACATCGCACCAGTTTTAGAAGTTAAAGCTCGTCGTATTGGTGGTTCTAACTACCAAGTGCCAATCGAAGTTCGTCCAGAACGTCGTCAAACTTTGGCATTACGTTGGTTAGTAAACTACGCTCGCCTACGTGGTGAGAACACAATGGAACAACGCTTATCACACGAAATCATGGACGCTGCTAACAATACAGGTGCTTCAGTTCGTAAACGTGAAGAATCACACCGTATGGCAGAAGCTAACAAAGCCTTCGCACATTTCCGTTGGTAAGAGTTTTCTAAAAGTCGATAATTTATATTGTCGACTTTTCTCTAAAAACGTTATAATGATTGTGGAAACCAATTATTAAACGAATCAAAGAAAAAAGGAGTAAAGATAAGATGGCTAAAAGAGAATTTCCTCTTGAAAAGACTCGTAATATCGGTATCATGGCCCACATCGATGCTGGTAAAACGACGACTACTGAACGTATCTTGTTCTACACTGGTAAAATCCATAAAATCGGTGAAACTCACGATGGTGGGGCACAAATGGACTGGATGGAGCAAGAACAAGAACGTGGTATCACTATTACATCTGCTGCAACAACTGCACAGTGGAAAGACCACCGTGTAAACATCATTGATACCCCAGGACACGTGGACTTCACTGTTGAAGTTGAGCGTTCATTGCGTGTATTAGATGGTTCAGTAGCTTTACTAGATGCCCAATCAGGTGTAGAGCCTCAAACAGAAACTGTTTGGCGTCAAGCAGATACTTATAAAGTACCTCGTGTTGTATTCGTAAATAAAATGGATAAAATGGGTGCAGACTTCTTATACTCTGTAAACACTATCCACGAACGTTTACAAGCAAACGCTCAACCTATCCAATTACCAATTGGTTCTGAAGATGACTTCGAAGGTATCATTGACTTAGTGGAAATGAACGCTGAAGTTTACACTTCTGATGACGGTAGAGAATACGAAGAACGCGAAATTCCAGAAGAATACCGCGAATTAGCTGAAAAATGGCACACAAACCTAATTGAATCAATCGCTGACGTGAATGAAGATATTATGGAAAAATACCTTGAAGGTGAAGAGATTTCTAAAGAAGAGTTGAAAACGGCTATCCGTACAGCAACTACTAACGTTGACTTCTTCCCTGTAATGTGTGGTTCTGCCTTTAAAAATAAAGGTGTTCAATTGATGCTTGATGCAGTTATCGACTACTTACCTGCACCAACTGATGTTCCACCAATCCAAGGTCATGCATTTGACAACCCAGAAGAAGTGATCGAAGTTCGTGCAAACGACGATGCACCATTCTCAGCATTAGCGTTTAAAGTTATGACTGACCCATTCGTAGGTCGTTTAACTTTCTTCCGTGTGTACTCTGGTACTGTACAATCAGGTTCATACATCCAAAATGCTACTAAAGACAAACGTGAACGTTTAGGTCGTATCTTAATGATGCACGCTAACTCTCGTTCTGAAGTAGATGAAGTGTTCTCTGGTGATATCGCTGCTGCCGTAGGTCTTAAAGACACTACTACAGGTGACACTTTATGTGACGTTGACAACAAAGTTATCCTTGAGTCAATGGAATTCCCTGAGCCAGTTATTGAAGTTGCTATCGAGCCAGACACTAAAGCTGACCAAGACAAAATGTCTATCGCTTTAGGTAAATTAGCTGAAGAGGATCCAACTTTCCGTGCGTCAACTGACCACGAAACTGGTCAAACAATCATCGCTGGTATGGGTGAGCTTCACCTTGACATCATCGTTGACCGTTTGAAACGTGAATTCAATGTTTCTGCAACTGTAGGTGCGCCTCAAGTATCTTACCGTGAAACATTCACACAACAAACTCAAGTTCAAGGTAAATTCGTTCGTCAATCAGGTGGTAAAGGTCAATACGGTGACGTATGGATCGAATTCACACCTAACGAAGAAGGTGCTGGATTTGAATTTGAAAATGCAATCGTCGGTGGTGTGGTTCCTCGTGAATACATCCCTGCTGTTGAAGCTGGTCTTAAAGATGCAATGGAAAACGGTGTATTAGCTGGATTCCCATTAATCGATGTTAAAGCTAAACTTTACGATGGTTCTTACCATGATGTCGATTCATCTGAAACAGCCTTCAAAGTTGCTGCTTCATTAGCGTTACGTAACGCAATTAAATCTGCTAAACCTGCAATTCTAGAACCAATGATGCGTGTGGACATCCAAGTTCCTGAAGAATACTTAGGAGACGTTATGGGTCACGTATCTGCTCGTCGTGGACGTATCGAAGGTCAAACACCACGTGGTAACGCGTTGATGATCAACTCACAAGTTCCATTATCAGAAATGTTTGGTTACGCAACTACTTTACGTTCTGCAACTCAAGGACGTGGTACTTTCACAATGACATTCGATCATTACGAAGCTGTACCGAAATCTATTCAAGAAGACATTATCAAACAATATGGTAAAGGTTCAGAAGATTAATTTTTAAATTAAGACTTTGACGATAGGCTTACTCGCGGAAATCAAGTACCTACTAGGTTTTTCAAAGGTTAGATGCTTGATTTCTGAAGCGAGTTTGACTATAATGGACTTATTGAAAATCTATAAAACTTAGGTTTATATTTTCTATTCTTAGGAGGAATACATAAAATGGCAAAACAAACATATGAACGTACAAAACCCCATGTTAACGTTGGTACTTTAGGACACGTTGACCATGGTAAAACAACTTTATCAGCTGCAATCGCAACTGTATTAGCTAAACACGGTTTCGGTGAAGCTCAAGACTACGCTTCAATCGATAACGCTCCAGAAGAGCAAGAACGTGGTATTACAATCAATACTTCACATATCGAGTACGAAACAGCTAACCGTCACTACGCGCATATCGACGCCCCAGGACATGCTGACTACGTTAAAAACATGATCACTGGTGCTGCTCAAATGGACGGTGCGATCTTAGTAGTATCTGCTGCTGATGGTCCAATGCCACAAACTCGTGAGCACATCCTTTTAGCTGGCCAAATCGGTGTTCCTGCATTCGTAGTATTCTTAAACAAAGTTGACCAAGTTGACGATGAAGAATTACTAGAATTAGTTGAAATGGAAGTTCGTGACTTATTATCTGAGTACAACTACCCAGGTGACGATCTACCTGTAGTTGCTGGTTCTGCTTTATTAGCATTACAAGGCGACGAAGCTCAAGAAGCTAAAATTATGGAATTAATGGAAGCTGTAGACTCTTACATTCCAGAACCAGAACGTGACAACGACAAACCATTCATGATGCCAGTTGAGGATGTATTCTCAATCACTGGTCGTGGTACTGTTGCTACAGGTCGTGTTGAACGTGGTGAAGTTCGTACAGGTGACGAAGTTGACATCGTTGGTATTGCTGAACAAATCGGTAAATCAGTTGTAACTGGTGTTGAAATGTTCCGTAAAAACTTAGACTACGCTCAAGCTGGTGACAACATCGGTGCATTATTACGTGGTGTTCAACGTGAAGACATCCAACGTGGTCAAGTATTGGCTGCTCCTGGTTCAATCACTCCACATACTAAATTTAAAGCGCAAGTTTACGTTTTATCTAAAGAAGAAGGTGGACGTCATACACCATTCTTAACTAACTACCGTCCACAATTCTACTTCCGTACTACTGACATCACTGGTGTTATCACTTTACCAGAAGACGTAGCTATGGTTATGCCTGGTGACAACGTTGATATGGACGTTGAATTGATTCACCCAGTTGCGATCGAAGATGGTACTAAATTCTCTATCCGTGAAGGTGGACGTACTGTAGGTGCGGGTACAATCACTTCAATCGAAGCTTAATTAACACAATTAAACTTTAAAAATTAAATTTGCAAATTGAAAAGACGACCGGGTGACGACTCGGTCGTCTTTTTTTTACACATTTTTTATCATAAACTTTGTCAATTATCAGTCGCCATCTCGACAAAGCTATACGAAGTCATCAAGAAAAGCCACACAAACTTGGATTAAACTCCAAACCTGCATGGCTTTTGCTTTCAATACATTATTCAAATGGGTTATAAAACCGTCCTTGGTTTACTACAAACAACCATAATCCAAGTCCAACTAATAATCCTGTCACAATCAAGGCGGTGATATCTGCCTTCATAAAGGGACGGGCCCGATACCAAGTCCGTTTGTTACCTTTACCAAACCGTCGTAACTCCATGGCTTGGCTGATTACTTCAATCCGGTCCAATGAAGAAAAAATGAGGGGCATAATCACTTGTGCTGACCGTTTCACTCTTACAGTCAAACTAGCCTTGTTGGACATCTCAATCCCTCGTGCCTGTTGGCTTTGTCTTACTGCGAAGAATTGGTTTTGGATATCTGGTATATACCGTAAGGCTAATGAAACTGCATATGAAATTCGGTAAGATACACCAATCCGGTTTAAGGAAGATGCGAATTCGCTTGGGTTAGTGGTCAACATGAAGATTAATGCTAATGGAATCGTCGAGAAATACTTGATCATCAAGTTAAATTCATAGAAGACTTGCTCCCAAGTAAGAGAATAACGGCCAACCCCTTCCCAAATGACAGTTCGCGACTGGTATAAATTGACCCCATATTCAGGTTCGAAAATATAGACAGTCACTAAGTTCAATACTGAGAAGACTAGAATGAAGTAGACGACTGTAGACACTTCAGCCCATTTAATCTTAGAAATATAGAAGAGAACTAGTGATAAGACAGCTAAGCCTACCAAAAACCGGGTGTCATAAGACGTCATGGCGATGATAGACAGCAAGATGAAGGCGATTAATTTTGTCGCACCAGATAAGCGGTGTAAGGGTGATTCCTTCTTGATATAACCAAAACTTTGACCTTGTTTATTCGCCATCGTTCTCACCTCCAACCCATACACTCGCTTGTCTAACTCGCTGAGTTTGTCGTTCGAACTGGATGAATCGGTCGATAAAGTCCGTCGTTTCAATCTCATCCACCACTTGCCCTAAATCATACAAGGAAGTAGGCGCTAAATGGGCTTGGGCCATTAATTTTTCATCCGTTAAGACCGCAGATGGACGCTTATCACCCACCACTTGACCGTCGTGGAAGACAATCGTCCGGTTGGTATACTCTTGAATCAAATGCATATCATGGGTAATCATCAGAATGGTAATCCCTTGATCTCGGTTCAACCCCTTAATAAACCGCATCATATCAGTATAATGTTTATAATCTTGACCAGCTGTTGGTTCATCTAAAATCAAGACTTTTGGGTCTAACACTAAAATACTCGCAATTGTTACCCGTCGTTTTTGCCCATATGACAAGGCCGAAATTGGCCAATTCCTGTATGGGTATAAGCCGCAAATTCGCAAGGTATTAGCCACTTTTTCAGCTAAACCATCTGCGTCATCCTCGTACAAGCCGCGGTTGACTAGTCCAGACGCTACCTCATCGAATAGAATGTTTTTTGAGATCATCAAATTGGGGTTCTGCATCACGTAGCCGACCGAATCCGCAATTTCCTTAATCGATAATCCGTCTAAATCCTCCTGGAAAAGGGTTATCCGTCCTGAATCTGGTCGTTCAAATCCACAAATCAGTTTCGCTAGGGTAGATTTACCCGCACCGTTTGTCCCAACAATAGAAACCATGTCGCCAGCATCAATGGTCAGATTTACATCCGATATCAATGGGGCACTGTCATAAGAAAAGTTGACATGGTCCATGACTAAAATAGGCTTATCCGCCCTGATTTGAGTAGTTACTGTATTGTCAGCCAACCATTTAGACAGACGTTCTTGAACATCAGCAGTGACCATATCTGGTCGAAACCGCCCTAAATGTGGAATGTCTTCAACATTCACACCAGCATAATCAAAAGCATCTAAGTATAGAGGTTGGCGGACACCGGTTTGCGCTAATAAGTCAGACCGCAACAAGGCATCAAGGGAAACATCAGCAAGTAACCGTCCACTGTCAATAACAAGGACACGGTCAAAGTCGGCGACTAAGGCTTCTTCCAGACGGTGCTCGATGACTACAGTGGTCAATTCTTTTTCCTGGTTTAATTTGGCGATCAATTCCATGGTCGCTAAACCACTTGCAGGATCTAGGTTGGCCAAAGGCTCATCAAATAAAACGATAGGTGATTCATCAATTAAGACCCCGCCGATGGATACCCGTTGCTTTTGTCCGCCTGATAAAGATTGGGGGGCATGGTCCAAGAGGTCAACAAGGTCAAGACTATTGGCCCAATCCGCTACACTAGACACCATGCTAGCTTGGTCTACTTGGTCATTTTCTAAGGCGAAAGCCAAGTCTTCAGCTACGGTTAGGCCGACAAATTGTGCGTCAGTGTCTTGTAGGACGGTGCCGACGCTTAGTGATAAGTCGAAAATGGACTTGCTGGCGGAATCTTCGCCATTAATCAAAACCTGTCCGGTTAAATCGCCCTCAAAAGTATTGGGAATTTGCCCATTGATCATTTTACCAATGGTTGATTTACCAGACCCAGATGCACCGATAATGAGAACTTTCTCTCCTTGCTTGATTGAAAAGGAGATGTCCATCAAGTTTAGGTCTGCCTGACTCGCATATTTAAAAAAGAGGTTTTTAAATTCAATAGCCGGCGACAGATTGCTGTCCACCGGCTGAGTGTGTCTTTCATGATTTAACATAGTAAAACTTCCTATTAATTTTCTTTACGTAAACTTCCTGATTTTGTACGTGTACTTGCATACCCTTTTAATAATAAGGTACCGATGATACCAACCGCAAGTGAATTTAGCACACCTGACACAATCCCTTGAAAGAATACCTTAGATGCAGGTTCTGAATACATTAAAATATCTAAAGCAGGTGCTAGTAAGGCCCAAGCCAGTAAATTCACGATAACTTGCCCAATATTGAAAGTGATCATGTCTTTCTTTGTAAAAATGCCTTGGCTTACTTTAAGTTTACGGCCGATTAAACCGTAGCCAAAACCAGTAAAACCAGATGTTAAGACCCAAGACCACCATAAGCCATAAGTCAGTAAATCTTTAATGGCATGACCAATTAAGCCAATCAATAAACCTGCAAAAGGACCAAATACTGTTGCCATCAAGGCCAAGAATGGGTAAGTAGTTTCAATAGAAGTATTTGGCACCCCAGTAGGGATTGATAGAAAGCGTCCTAGAATAAAGAAGACAGCTGCCCCAATACCAATAGCCACTAAAGTTGTAATAGATGTTTGATTATTCTTCATAATGGATTCTCCTCATTTGTTTCTTCTATATAATAGCACTTGTGTATGCGTTCGGATACAAGCCTAGCAATTAAATTTTAGTAATTTCAATATTCCAATCCACACCAGTACCTACACCGTATGTCTCAGAGAAATTTTGTTGGTTGATAGCTACACCTAAATTCAATAATGAGTTGATATAACCAACTGGTTCGCCAATGGGTACATCAGCGAATGAATGACCGAACAAGATATGATTTTGATAATGTTTAATGCTGTTATGGTAAATCGTGACTGAAATGGTGTCACCGTTTTGGATGCCCGCTTCTTTTAACATTGTTGACGGGATATTCGTCCATAAAGAACCAAATCGGATGTCTAGTATATCGATAGTGCCGTAAATCGTGTTGTCGGCTAAACGCAAATCGCCAAGTTCGAAACTAGTCACCGCATCAATAGGGATGTCATTTTTCAATTCATCATAGTAAGATGCGTCTTGGGCTAATTTAGCGCCATTATAAACGTAAACATCACGTCCATGGAAGGTGTGTGATTCTTCAGAGTGTGGTAACCGGTTTTTAATCTCATCGATTTCCTTCACAGATTCTAAGCCGATGTGTTTAGCTAGGTGGGTTAAGGTGCCGTTGTCAGGCGTAACAATATAGTGACCTGAGTTAGTTTTTGCTACAACAGATTTACGTGCAGAACCAACACCAGGATCGACTACAGAAACGAAGACTGTATTTGCTGGCCAATATTTAATGGTTTGTAATAGGCGGTATGAAGCGGCGAAAATATCATAAGTAGGAATCTCGTGGGTTAAATTGGCAATTGTTAAAGCTGGGTCTACTGTGTAAGCCACCCCATACATTGCCGCTACCGCACCGTCACCTAAACCAAAGTCAGTTTGTAATACTAAGAAACTATTCGTCATATCTGTTTCCTCCAATGATTTAAAATCCTTTTATAGGCTTATCATACGCAATTAGTAGGCATTTAACAATCTCTATCAAAAGAATTTCGCAAGTTATAAGCTATCGCGTATGATAGGGGAAAATGTTTGTGCCAAATTGTAATATATGATTTTCGCACAGTCATTTGTTACAATAAACACCGCAAGCAGAAATTCACTATAATATAGAAGAAATTGTTATTTGGAAAAAAGCTGGCCTGGATTAGCTGACGGCCTTCTAAAGGAGAGAAAGTCGTTTTCTAAGACATCAATAGCTGATGATAATGAACAATGATTATATAGTTAATAATTCTATAGTTATTATATAGAAGAAAAATGAAAGGGAGGCAAGATTAAATGACGCAACCATTCGCGAAACAAAGTTTAATAGAAGTATTGACCGCTTATAAGGCAGATCCAAACCCATTAACAACTCTGGCTATGTTGACCAAGATGGCGAACGCCAACTTATATGCTATCCAACAAAAGGGGACACCAGTCGACAAGAGTAGCTGGTTAACTTACGACAAAGATAAGGGACAACGAGAGCTTGTGACTTTCACGGATAAAGATCAAGCTAGCCAATACGCATCTAAAGCAGATAACATCTCGGTACAGCAAGTGACTTTTAAGCAGATTGCCCTGATGGTTTTAGCCAAAGACAACCCCATTGATAGCTTTATCATCAATCCTTGGACCACTAAAGCAAAATTTAATCAAAATATCATCGAAAAGGTATGGCAGTATGCGATAAAACATGTATAATATACCTGTTGGAAGATGACACAGTAGGGCGCGTTGCTAATAATTGGCAACCGCCTTGTAAAATATTTCAAAAAAGATACACTAGGCAGCGTTGGCAATGGTCGTCAGAAAAAGGCCTTTCATAAAGAATTGGCGAGAAATGAGTTTTTTTTTGAAAAAAAGACCAGAAAAAGCTTGCACTGCCTAGTTTAATTTTGTATACTAATTGGGTGCCGTTTTATACGGAACCACAGTATTTACGTGAAAACGTTGATACACCAATAAGCAGTGATGTATGAGGTTGCGACACACCCGGTAGCATTGCCATAAGGGTGGCCGGTAATTCATACGGAGCAAGTCAAATTTTAAAATATGACGAGGAGGAAAAAGTCATGGCAAAACAAAAAATTCGTATTCGTTTAAAAGCTTACGAACACCGTGCATTAGATCAATCAGCAGCTAAAATTGTTGATACTGCACAACGTACAGGAGCAGAAGTATCAGGTCCAATTCCATTGCCTACTGAACGCTCATTATTCACAGTAATCCGTGCAACACATAAATACAAGGATTCACGTGAACAATTCGAAATGCGTACGCATAAACGATTAATCGACATCGTTAACCCAACACCAAAAACTGTTGATGCGTTAATGAAATTAGATTTACCATCAGGCGTAGACATCGAAATTAAATTATAATTCCAGAATCATCGCAATAAATTAGTTAACCCAATTATTAAATAAAAAATTATACGGAGGTGTACTCATGACTAAAGGAATCTTAGGAAAAAAAGTAGGTATGACACAATTCTTTACAGAAACTGGTGAATTAGTACCAGTTACAGTTATCGAAGCACAACCAAACGTTGTTTTACAAGCTAAAACAAACGAAACTGATGGCTACGAAGCTATTCAAGTTGGTTTTGACGACAAACGTGAAGTGTTGGCAAACAAACCTCACAAAGGTCATGTAGCAAAAGCAGAAACTACTCCTAAGCGCTTCATTAAAGAATTCAAAGATGTTGAGCTAGGAGATTACGAAGTTGGATCAGAAATCAAGGTTGATATCTTCCAAGCAGGAGACATCGTTGATGTTACGGGTACTTCAAAAGGTAAAGGATTCCAAGGTGCTATCAAGCGTCATGGTCAATCACGTGGACCTATGTCACATGGTTCTCATTACCACCGCAGCCCAGGTTCAATGGGTATGGCGTCGGATGCTTCTAAAGTATTCAAAGGTAAAAACTTACCAGGACAAACTGGTGGTACGCAAATTACTATCCAAAACCTAGAAATCGTTAAAGTAGATGCAGAGCGCAACGTCATCTTAATCAAAGGTAACGTTCCAGGTGCTAAAAAATCTATGGTAACAATCAAATCTGCAGTTAAGTCTGCTGAATAATACCAGGAAGGAGGAACAGTTTCATGGCAAACATTACATTATTTAAACAAGACGGTTCACAAGCTGGCGAAATCACATTAAACGATGAAATCTTCGCAATTGAACCAAATGAAAATGCAATCTACGATGTAGTTATTATGCAACAAGCTTCATTACGTCAAGGTACTCACAAAGTTAAAGGACGTTCAGAAGTTAGCGGTGGTGGACGTAAACCATGGCGTCAAAAAGGTACAGGTCGTGCTCGTCAAGGTTCAATCCGCTCTCCACAATGGGTAGGCGGTGGCCGTGCATTCGGACCAACACCTCGTTCATATGCTTACAAATTACCTCGTAAAGTTCGTCGTTTAGCTTTACGCTCTGCATTATCTAACAAGGTAGCAGAAAACAACTTCATCGTTGTTGATGAATTAGCATTCGAAACACCAAAAACTAAATTATTCCAAGAAGTGTTGAATAACTTACAAGTTGAAAATAAAGTTTTAGTTGTAATCAACAAAGACAACGACAACGCACAATTATCAGCTCGTAACTTACCAAACGTAAAAGTAGTTGATGAAAACAACGTTAACGTATTTGACTTAGTTAACTCTGAAAAAGTCATCATTACAAAAGCAGCACTTTCTAACGTAGAGGAGGTACTAGCATAATGTTGGCACACGACGTAATCATTCGCCCAATCATCACTGAAGAATCAATGTTGAAAATGGACGAAAACAAATACACTTTTGAAGTAGCTGTTAAAGCGAACAAAACAGAAGTTAAACAAGCAATCGAAGAATTGTTCAACGTAGACGTGAAAAACGTAAACATCATGAACGTTCGCGGTAAATTAAAACGTATGGGACGTTTTGCTGGTTATACACGTAAACGCCGTAAAGCAATCGTAACCATCGCTGAAGGTCAATCAATCGAAATCTTCGGTAACGAAGCAGAATAATTAAGATAGGAGGAAATTCACGTGGCGATAAAAACATATAAAGCAACGACTAACGGTCGTCGTAACATGTCAGGTTCAGATTTCTCAGAAATCACTAAAACAACTCCTGAAAAAACATTGTTAGAATCACAAAGCAAACGTGCTGGTCGTAACAATAACGGTCGCATTACAGTTCGTCATCACGGTGGTGGACACAAACAAGCTTACCGTATCATCGACTTCAAACGTAACAAAGACAACGTTGAAGGTGTAGTGAAAGCTATTGAGTACGATCCAAACCGTTCAGCTAATATTGCATTAATCCACTATACAGATGGTATTAAAGCTTACATCATCGCACCTAAAGGTTTACAAGTTGGTGCTCGTATTTCTTCTGGTGAAGCAGCAGATATCAAAGTTGGTAATGCATTACCATTGAAAAACATCCCAGTTGGTACTTTAGTACACAACATTGAAACTAAACCTGGTAAAGGTGGACAATTAGTTCGCTCTGCTGGTGCTAGTGCTCAAGTGTTAGGTAAAGAAGACAAATACGTATTGATCAAATTAACTTCTGGTGAAGTTCGTATGATCTTAGGTACTTGTCGTGCAACAATTGGTGTTGTTGGTAACGAACAACACAGCTTAATCAACGTAGGTAAAGCAGGACGCTCTCGTTGGGCTGGTAAACGTCCAACTGTTCGTGGTTCTGTAATGAACCCTAACGATCACCCTCACGGTGGTGGTGAAGGTAAAGCTCCAGTCGGACGTCCAAGTCCAATGACTCCATGGGGTAAACCTGCACGTGGTATTAAGACTCGTGATAAGAACGCACGTAGCAATAAATTAATTGTACGTCGTCGTAACTCTAAGTAATCACATTAAATAGGATAGCGAAGGGAGCCAAATAAATATGAGCCGTAGCTTGAAAAAAGGACCTTTTTGTGATGACCATTTAATGAAAAAAGTGGTTGCACAACAAGACGCACAAAAGAAACAAGTAATCAAAACTTGGTCACGCCGTTCAACAATTTTCCCTAACTTTGTTGGGTTAACAATTGCTGTATACGATGGCCGCAAACATGTACCAGTTTTTATCCAAGAAGATATGGTAGGTCACAAATTAGGTGAATTCGTACCAACTCGTACATACAAAGGACATGGCGCTGACGACAAGACAACTCGTCGTTAATCTGAGAGGAGGAAATAAAGAATGGCAGAACAAATTACATCTGCAAAAGCAACTGCAAACACAGTTCGCGTTTCTGCTCGTAAAGCACGTTTAGTTGTTGACTTAATCCGCAACAAAACTGTCGGTGAAGCTATTGCAATCTTAAAAAACACTCCTCGTTCAGCATCTCCTGCTGTAGAGAAAGTGTTAATGTCTGCAATTGCAAACGCAGAACACAACTTTGGCTTAGAGCCAGCTAATTTAGTAGTAAGCGAAGCATTCGTAAACGAAGGACCAACGATGAAACGTTTCCGTCCACGTGCGAAAGGTTCAGCTTCTAGAATCAACAAACGTACAAGCCACATTACAGTGGTAGTAAAAACAGCAGAGGAGGCATAATTAATGGGACAAAAGATTAATCCTATCGGTATGCGTATCGGCGTCATCAAAGATTGGGACGCTCGTTGGTATGCAGAAAAAGACTTTGCAGATACTTTACACGAAGACTTACATATCCGCGAATACATCGCTGAAACATTAAAAGATGCTTCTGTATCTCAAGTTGAAATTGAACGTGCTGCAAACAAAGTTAACGTAAACATCCACACTGCTAAACCAGGTATGGTTATCGGTAAAGGTGGTTCTGAAGTTGACGCATTACGTAAAACTTTAAACAACCGTACAGGTAAAAAAGTACACATCAACATTGTAGAAATTAAAAAACCTGAATTAGACGCTAAATTAGTTGGTGAGTCAATCGCTCAACAATTAGAAAACCGTGTAGCTTTCCGTCGTGCGCAAAAACAAGCAATCCAACGCACAATGAAATCAGGAGCTAAAGGTATCAAAGTTCAAATCTCAGGTCGTTTGAATGGTGCCGACATGGCGCGTTCAGAAACTCAAGTAGAAGGAACAGTTCCATTGCATACATTGCGTGCGGACATCGACTACTCATGGGAAGAAGCCGACACTACATACGGTAAGATCGGTATCAAAACATGGGTATGCCGTGGTGAAATCCTTCCAACAAAAAATATTCAAGGGGAGGCTTAAAACATGTTAGTACCTAAACGTGTAAAACACAGACGTGAATTCCGTGGTAAAATGCGTGGCGAAGCTAAAGGCGGAAAAGAAATTGCATACGGTGAATTCGGTTTGCAAGCATTAGATTCAGCATGGATCACTAACCGTCAAATTGAAGCATCTCGTATTGCCATGACACGTTACATGAAACGTGGTGGGAAAGTATGGATTAAAATCTTCCCACATAAATCTTATACAGCTAAAGCAATTGGTGTTCGTATGGGTTCTGGTAAAGGTGCTCCAGAAGGTTGGGTATCTCCAGTAAAACGCGGTAAAATCTTATTTGAAGTTGCCGGCGTTCCAGAAGAAGTAGCTAAAGAAGCATTGCGTTTAGCATCTCACAAATTACCTATTCGTACTAAAATCGTAAAACGTGAAATTGGTGGTGAATCTAATGACTAAATTTACAGATATTAAAGATCTTTCCACTGCTGAACTTACTGCTAAAGAACAAGAATATCGTCAAGAATTATTCAACTTACGATTCCAATTGGCAACTGGTCAATTAGAAAACACAGCTCGTATTAAAGCTGTTCGTAAAGATATCGCGCGTGTTAAAACTGCGTTACGTAATCAAGAAGCGTAAGAAAATTCAGTAAAGGAGGAAACCTGTCCATGGAAGAACGTAATAACCGTAAAGTGTTACAAGGCCGTGTTGTTTCTGACAAAATGGAGAAAACAATCACAGTCCAAGTTGATACTTTCAAATTCCATCCAACATATGGTAAACGTATCAAATATTCTAAGAAATACAAAGCACATGATGAAAACAATTCAGCAAAAATGGGTGACATCGTCCGCATCGCGGAAACTCGTCCATTGTCAAAAGACAAATACTTCCGTCTTGTTGAAATCGTTGAAGAATCAATCATTATCTAATAACAACTGGAAGGAGGTACTCTATAAATGATTCAATCAGAAACTCGTTTAAAAGTAGCAGATAACTCAGGCGCACGTGAAGTCCTAACAATTAAAGTATTAGGCGGATCTGGCCGTAAAACTGCAAACATTGGTGATGTTATCGTGGCAACTGTTAAAAATGCAACACCAGGTGGAGTTGTCAAAAAAGGTGATGTAGTTAAAGCAGTTATCGTTCGTACTAAGAGCGGCGTTCGTCGTCCAGATGGTTCATACATCAAATTCGACGAAAATGCATGTGTAATTATTCGTGACGATAAATCTCCTCGTGGAACACGTATCTTTGGTCCAGTTGCACGTGAATTACGTGACAACAACTATATGCGTATTATTTCATTAGCTCCAGAAGTAATCTAAAATCTGAAGAAAATAAGGAGGTGCCCGTTTAAATGAAAGTAAAAGCAAATGACACAGTTATCGTTATTGCCGGTAAAGACAAAGGCAAACAAGGTCGTGTAAAACAAGCTTTGCCAAAAGCTGACAAAGTTGTTGTTGAAGGTGTTAACATCGTTAAAAAACATCAACGTCCAACTCAAATGAACCCTCAAGGCGGTATCATCGAAGTTGAAGCACCTATTCATGTATCTAACGTTCAACTAGTAGACCCTAAAACAGGCGAAGCAACACGTGTAGGTTACCAAGAACAAGATGGTAAACGTGTTCGCGTAGCGAAAAAATCAGGCGAAGTAATCGCTGAAGCAGTATCAGGAGAGGAGGACGCTGAATAATGGCTAATCGTTTACAAGAAAAATATAAAAATGAAGTAGTACCATCAATGATTGAAAAATTTAACTATAGTTCAATCATGCAAGCACCCAAATTAGATAAGATCGTTATCAACATGGGTGTTGGTGATGCAGTATCTAACGCGAAAAACTTAGAAAACGCTGTTGAAGAATTAACATTAATCGCTGGTCAAAAACCAGTTGTTACAACTGCTAAGAAATCAATCGCTGGTTTCCGTTTACGTGAAGGTATGCCTATCGGTACTAAAGTTACTTTACGTGGCGAACGTATGTATGAATTCTTCGACAAATTAGTAACAGTTTCACTACCTCGTGTACGTGACTTCCGTGGTATCAGCAACCGCTCATTCGATGGACGTGGTAACTACACATTAGGTATCCGTGAACAATTGATCTTCCCAGAAATCGACTTTGACAAAGTATCTAAAGTACGTGGTATGGACATCGTAATTGTTACAACTGCTGATTCAGACGAAGAATCATTAGAATTATTAACTCAACTAGGAATGCCATTCCAAAAATAATAAAGTCTTGAAGGAGGCGTGAGTAATTTGGCAAAAAAATCAATGATCGAAAAGAACAAGAAACCAGCTAAATATTCTACTCAAGAATATACTCGTTGTGAACGTTGTGGACGCCCACATTCAGTTTACCGTAAATTTAAATTATGCCGTATTTGCCTTCGTGAACTTGCCTATAAAGGGGAAATTCCTGGAGTCAAAAAAGCAAGCTGGTAAATTTCTGGTAATTAAGTAAAGGAGGGTGTACTCGTAATGGTCATGACTGATCCAATTGCGGACTTTTTAACTCGTATTCGTAACGCCAACATGGTGCGCCACGAATCATTCGAAAGTCCATCATCAAAAATCAAAGAAAATATTGCTGCTATCCTTAAAGAAGAAGGATATATCAAAGATTACGAAATCATCGAAGATGATAAACAAAACGTTATCCGTGTATTCATGAAATACACAAGCGATAACCAACGAGTAATCACAAACTTAAAACGTATCTCTAAACCAGGTTTACGTGTATACGCGAAAAGTGATCAAATTCCTAAAGTTTTAAACGGCTTAGGTACTGCATTAGTTTCAACATCTGAAGGTGTTATCACTGATAAAGCAGCTCGTGCTAAAAACATCGGTGGCGAAGTTTTAGCTTACGTTTGGTAATAAATAACAAAAATAAAAAAACAAAATTGAAAGGCAGGTGCAGTCTAGAATGAGTCGTATTGGTAATAAAATTATCGAGATTCCTAGTAACGTAACCGTAGAAAAAGCTGGTTCAACTATCACTGTTAAAGGCCCTAAAGGCGAATTATCACGTGAGTTCAACCCTGTAATTGATATTCAAATCGGGGAGAAAGAAATCACTTTCACTCGTCCTAATGACCACAAAGAAGTACGTTCTATCCACGGAACTACTCGTGCATTAGTAAACAACATGGTTGTTGGTGTTTCTGAAGGATTCGAGAAGAAACTTGAAATGACTGGTGTTGGTTACCGTGCACAATTAGCAGGTAACAAATTAACTGTCAATGTTGGTTTATCTCACCCTGTTGAATTCGTAGCGCCAGAAGGCATCGAAATCGAAGTGCCAACTAACACTACAATCAACATCAAAGGTATCAACAAAGAAGTTGTTGGTGAATTAGCAGCGAATATCCGTGCAACTCGTTTACCAGAACCATACAAAGGTAAAGGTATTCACTACGTTGGCGAATACATTCGTCGTAAAGAAGGTAAAACTGGTAAATAATTGTAATTCTTTACAATTATTTCCTTTTACTTGTATCCAAATTATCTATAAATTAAGGATGATGAGGTCATCCTTACAAATCTAACAAAGAGGTGACTATTTTGATCAGCAAACCAGATAAAAATAAATTACGTCAAAAACGCCACGCGCGTGTTCGTCGCAACATTTCTGGAACAGCAGAGTGCCCACGCTTGAACGTATTCCGTTCTAACAAACACATCTACGCTCAATTAATTGATGACGTAGCGGGTGTTACTGTAGCGAGTGCCTCTACAAACGAAGAAACATTATCAGCCGCAACTAAAACCGAAAGTGCAGCATTAGTTGGTAAAGCTATCGCTGAACGCGGTGTAGCAGCAGGCGTTAAAGTTGTAAAATTTGACCGTGGTGGCTACCAATATCATGGACGTGTACAAGCTTTAGCAGATGCAGCTCGTGAAAACGGCTTAGAATTTTAGGAAAAGGAGGAAGCCAAGAACATGACAAACACATTTCAAGAATTAAACATTAACGAAAACGACCTTGAAGAACGCGTTGTTGCCATTAACCGTGTTGCTAAAACCGTTAAAGGTGGACGTCGTATGAACTTCGGTGCCGTTGTTGTTGTCGGTGATAGAAATGGCCATGTTGGTCTAGGTACTGGTAAAGCTGCCGAAGTACCAGAAGCAATCCGCAAAGCGGTTGAAGATGGTAAGAAAAACTTAATTACTATACCTCGTGCAGGATCAACTGTTCCTCATGAAGTTATCGGTAAATTTAACGGTGGTAACGTATTACTTAAACCAGCTCAAGCCGGTTCAGGTATCGCTGCTGGTGGTCCAGTTCGTGCCGTAGTCGAATTAGGTGGTATCGCAGATATTACTTCTAAATCACTAGGTTCTAACTCACCAATCAACATTGTACGTGCTACTTTAGAAGCAATTAAATCATTAAAATCTCCAGAAGATGTAGCTGCATTACGTGGTAAATCTGTGGAAGAATTATTAGGTTAAGGAGGAAATTCGAATGACTGAAGTAAAAATTACTTTAAAACGCAGTTTAATTGGACGTCCTCAAGACCAAATTAAAACAGCTCAAGCATTAGGGTTAACAAAAGTTGGTAAAACAGTTGTTAAAACTCGTAACGAAGCAATCAACGGTATGATTACTAAAATTGCTCACTTAGTAGTTGTTGAAGAAGCATAATCTAGAATAGGAGGTGCCTAACAGGATGAAATTACATGAATTACAACCTTCAGAAGGATCTCGTCACACACGTCACCGTGTAGGTCGTGGTGCAAGTTCTGGTTGGGGTAAACTATCAAAACGTGGACAAAAAGGTCAAAAAGCTCGTTCAGGTGGTGGTGTACGTTTAGGTTTCGAAGGTGGACAAACACCATTGTTCCGTCGTATTCCAAAACGTGGTTTTACAAGCATCAACCGTAAAGAATATGCGATCATCAATCTTGATGACTTAAACGTATTTGAAGATGGTGCTGTTGTAGCCGCTGCTGACTTAATCGAAGCTGGCTTAGTTAAAAAAGAAAAATCTGGTATCAAAGTTTTAGGTAATGGTGAATTAGAACGCAAACTAACCGTTAAAGCAGCTAAATTCTCAGCATCAGCTAAAGAAGCTATTGAGGCCGCTGGGGGTTCAATCGAGGTGATCTAATGTTTCAAATACTGAAAAATGGATTTCAGGATAAGGATATTAGAAGCCGCGTGGCATTCACAGCAATCATGTTGATTGTATTCCGTATCGGGGCTAGCATAACTGTCCCGGGCGTGAATGCTGCAGGAATTCAAGGGTTAGCTGAATCTGGTTTATTCAGCCTACTAAACACTCTTGGTGGGGGAGCACTTTCGAGCTACTCCATCTTTTCATTGGGTGTTTCACCGTATATAACCGCATCTATTATTATTCAACTATTGCAGATGGAGATTATACCTTCATTTACAGAGTGGTCTAAACAGGGTGAAGTTGGTCGTCGTAAGTTAAATCGATGGACTAGATACTTTGCTGTAGCGATTGGCTTTTTTCAAGCTTTAGCTATTTCAATAGGATTTAATTCATTGTCATCGCTAGGATTAATTGATAATCCAGGTTTTGTAACTTACTTACTGATTGCTTTATTCATGACTGCTGGATCTATGTTTGTTGTCTGGATTGGTGAGCAAATCACTGAATATGGAATAGGTAATGGTACTTCAATCATTATCTTTGCTGGTATTCTAGCGCAAATCCCCTCAGAGTTAACGTCTTACTATCAAAATAACATTGTAGATGCTACTAGCAGTGAATTAAATCAACAATTGATTTATGCAGGACTATTTGTTCTTGTATTTATCCTATTAATTATGTTCGTCATTTTCATGAGTCAAGCGGAACGTCAAATCCCCGTACGTTATTCTAAACGTGCGAATTCGGCATCGCAAAAGTCTCATTTACCATTAAAAATTAACTCAGCAGGTGTTATTCCCGTTATCTTCGCGTCATCATTAATCATGGTGCCACAAACGGTACTCGGACTATTTGCCGCTGATTATAGTGATGTTTCTTGGTATCAAATATTGTCAACAATCTTTAATTTGGAAAAACCAGCGGGTATCGCTATTTATGCAATTGTCATTATTTTGTTCACGTTCTTCTATGCACATATTCAGATTAACCCTGAACGTGCTGCAGAAAATCTGCAAAAAGCTGGTGGATATATTCCAAGTATCCGGCCAGGTTTAGCAACTAAAGAATATTTACAAAAAATGTTAAATCGTTTAAGTACAGTTGGCTCACTATTCTTGATGGGTGTAGCAGTTCTACCTTTGCTAGGGGCATACTTCTTTGATATGCCACAATCAATTGCTTTAGGTGGTACAAGCTTACTAATCGTTGTTGGTGTTGCTTTAGACACAGCAAAACAAATTGAAGGACGTACAATCAAACGTCAATACGTTGGCTTTATTCATGATAAAAAAGACTAATGCGTAACGTGCTTGGGGAGGACAATTATGAATATTATTTTAATGGGCTTGCCTGGTGCCGGTAAAGGTACTCAAGCAGCTAAAATCGTTGAAGATTATAAATTTCCACATATTTCTACTGGAGATATGTTTAGATCAGCAATCGCTGAAGGAACTGAATTAGGAAAAAAAGCCAAATCATTCATGGATGATGGTGCATTAGTTCCTGATGAAGTAACCAATGGTATTGTTGAAGAAAGACTTCAAAAAGAAGATACACAAGCTGGCTTTATGCTAGACGGTTTTCCAAGAACTGAAGCACAAGCTAAAGAACTTGGCGGTATCATGACTCGCTTAGATCGCGACATTGATGCAGTTATCTACTTAGACGTGCCAGCAGAAACGTTGAAAGAACGTTTATCAGGACGAATCATTTGTCGTAACTGTGGCGCAACATACCACAAAGTTTTGAACAAACCAAAAGTAGACGGCGTATGCGATGTTTGCGGAAGCCATGATTTCTACCAACGTGAAGACGATAAACCTGAAGTTGTTGAAAACAGATTAAAAGTTAATCAAGAACAACAGCAACCAATCTTAGACTTCTATGAAAGTCAAGGTAAGCTTTATCGCATTCCTGGTGATATCGGTATTGACAATGTTTACGCTGAGA
The DNA here is from genome assembly GCF_042741995.1 of Aerococcus sp. NPDC058936. Classification (NCBI taxonomy): domain Bacteria; kingdom Bacillati; phylum Bacillota; class Bacilli; order Lactobacillales; family Aerococcaceae; genus Aerococcus; species Aerococcus sp. NPDC058936. The sequence goes on from NZ_JBHYKZ010000010.1 coordinate 60,122, forward strand.
TCCAAAAGATTTTAGATAAATAATATTTGTTGCTTTAAGTCGCTAATTATGGTAAGATATTCGGGTTGACTGAACATTTCGTATTTCTATCCTATAATCAATTAGTGATTAAACGAAACAACCACCTTTAGGAGGAAAAACTTTGTCAAAAGAAGATATGATCGAAATTGAAGGTACTGTGACTGAAACATTACCTAATGCTATGTTTAAGGTCCAATTGGAAAATGGTTATGAAGTTATCGCGCATATTTCAGGAAAAATGCGTGTAAACTACATTCGTATTTTACCAGGCGACCGTGTAAAAGTTGAGATGTCTCCATATGACTTGACGAAAGGTCGTATCACCTACCGATTCAAGTAATGTAGAGATATATAATCGAGGAGGTATAACTGTGAAAGTAAGAGCATCTGTTAAACCAATGTGTGAACATTGTAAAGTTATTCGCCGTAACGGTAAAGTTATGGTTATTTGTTCTAATCCAAAACATAAACAACGCCAAGGCTAATTAAAGATAAATAAAAAGGAGGGTTTTCGTATATGGCTCGTATAGCAGGAGTAGATATTCCACGTGAGAAACGTATCGTTATTGCCTTAACATACATCTATGGTATCGGTAAAACGACTTCTCAAAAAATCTTAGCGCAAGCTGAAATTTCAGAAGATACTCGTGTACGTGACTTAACTAACGATGAGTTAGATCGTTTACGTGCAGCAGTAGATACAATTAAAGTTGAAGGTGACTTACGTCGTGAACGTGCTTTAGACATCAAACGTCTACAAGAAATCGGTTCATACCGTGGTATCCGTCACCGTCGTGGTTTACCAGTTCGTGGTCAAAACACTAAGAACAACGCACGTACGCGTAAAGGTAAAGCTGTCGCAATTCAAGGTAAGAAAAAATAATCTAAAAGGAGGTTAATTACACTATGGCTAAACGTCCAGTTTCACGCAAACGTCGTGTGAAGAAAAATGTCGAAACAGGTGTGGCGCACATCCACTCTACATTTAACAATACTATCGTTATGATTACTGATGAGCATGGTAATGCAATTTCTTGGTCATCTGCAGGTGCTTTAGGATTTAAAGGTTCTCGTAAATCTACTCCTTACGCTGCACAAATGGCTTCAGAAACAGCTACAAAAGCTGCTATGGATCACGGTATGAAATCTGTTGAAGTTTCAGTAAAAGGTCCTGGTTCAGGTCGTGAATCAGCTATCCGTGCTTTACAAGCAGCAGGTTTAGAAGTTACTGCTATTCGCGATGTAACACCTATTCCTCATAATGGTTGCCGTCCTCCAAAACGTCGTCGTGTTTAATCGATTGATGAACTTGGATATGCGATGATACATTTTCTCACGTTTTGAAAGGGGTAATTTGTCGATATGATCGAAATTGAAAAGCCAAATATTGAGACAATTGAAATTAACGACGATAGTAAATTTGGTAAATTCGTTGTAGAACCATTAGAACGCGGCTATGGAACAACCCTAGGTAATTCATTACGTCGTATCTTGTTGTCCTCACTACCAGGTACAGCAGTTACATCAATCCAAATTGACGATGTTTTGCATGAATACTCAACAGTCCCAGGTGTACGTGAAGACGTTACTGAGATTGTGTTGAACGTAAAACAATTATCATTGAAATTGTATGACGTAGAAGAAAAACAAGTAGAAATTGACATCACAGGTCCAGCTGACGTAACAGCTGCTGATATTATTGCCGATGCTGATTTCGATGTTATGAATCCAGACTTACATATCTGTACGCTTGCAGAAGGCGCTCGTTTCCACATGATTATGAATGTTAAAAACGGTCGTGGTTTTGTACGCTCAGAAAATAATAAAGTGGATTCAATGCCAATTGGCGAAATCCCAGTGGATTCTATCTACACACCAATTTCCAAAGTAAACTATCAAGTTGAAAATACTCGTATCGGAGAAATCAACGAATACGATAAATTAACTATGGATATTTGGACTGATGGTACAATTTCACCCGAAGAAGCATTAAGCTTAGCGGCAAAAATCATGACAGAACACTTGGAAGTATTCGTTAACTTAACAGACGAAGCTCGTCAAGTTGAAGTTATGGTCGAAAAAGAAGAAACACAAAAAGAAAAAATGCTTGAAATGACTATTGAAGAACTAGACTTATCAGTTCGTTCATACAACTGTTTAAAACGTGCAGGCATCAATACTGTTGAAGAATTGACTAACAAATCTGAACCAGAAATGATGAAAGTACGTAACTTAGGTCGTAAGTCTCTTGAAGAGGTTAAACACAAGCTAGCTGCTCTTGACTTATCTTTACGTCAAGAAGATTAATAAATCATAAAGGAGGATACTGACAATGGGTTACCGTAAATTAGGTCGTACTAGCTCTCAACGTAAAGCTATGTTACGTGACTTAACTACTGATTTAATTATCAATGAACGTATTACTACAACAGAAACTCGTGCGAAAGAGATCCGTCGTACAGCTGAAAAAATGATTACTTTAGGTAAACGTGGAGATTTAGCTGCTCGCCGTCAAGCGAACCAATTTGTTCGTAACGAAATCGCCGATGTTCGCGCTGAAGGTGAAGACATCGTTATCGAGTCTGCTTTACAAAAATTATTCAACGATCTTGGTCCTCGTTACGCTGAACGTCAAGGTGGATACACTCGTATCTTAAAAACTGAACCTCGTCGTGGCGATGCTGCACCAATGGTTATTCTTGAATTAGTTTAATAAAAACTTTTCGTGATGTATAAAACGGAGTGTCATGATGGTGGTTATATCTTGTATAGCCGAGTCTAGCTCTATCTACTCCTAGCGTGATGAAGTTCGCTAGGAGTGGAATATATCCATAAGTCTTATGAATAAATCAAGGCCAATTCATTTAGGTGAAAAATTGGTTCGGCATATGTGTTGTTTAACCAACAGGTGTTTGGTAGCATATATGCTTTTTTATTTTCTAAAGTGGTTGGGGCTAGGGCTCAACCACTTTTTTGGTTGTTTGGACGGTATTTGTCGGGCAAGACTTTAGGAAATTTCAAAATTAATGTTCTCATTTTTCCATACTATCGATATAATATATGTATTATATTTGCGTGAATTGTCTCGAGCATTGTCAATGGCGTGCTTGGCAATTTAGAGAGGCGAGGGTAATGAAAAAAAACTACTTTACACAGTTTGATACAATTCGATTCTTAGCGATGTTGGGTATTATTTTATACCACTATCTAACCCACCGTGTTTCGGGTGGATTCCTAGGGGTGGACATTTTTCTCGTACTTTCGGGGTATTTAGTGACTAGTCAAATGGAGAGTAAATATAAAGCAGGTATCCAGGAGTCTTATTTTAAGAAAACCTGGAGTCGCATACGAAAAGTGTGGTGGCCTATGGTCATTATTACAATGGTAGGTCTGACTTATTTACTACTATTTAGACAGCAATTATTGGTCAATATTGGCATTAATCTAACAACATCTTTGTTATTCGTCAATAATTGGCAGCAAATATTATCTGGGTCATCCTATTTCGCCAATATGCTACACCCGTCACTAACAACACATTATTGGTATATTGCCGTTTATATGCAATTTATGGTGATATGGCCCTTATTCTTTAATGCTAGTCGACGTTATACTAAAACTAAATGGCAATCAGGAGTGGTCATGCTTGGTGCCGCGGTTTTGTCAGGCATTTTAATGGCGATAATCTTCACACCTGGCGAAGACCCGTCACGAGTTTACTACGGTACGGATACTAGGTTCTTCTCTATCGCTTTTGGTGGGGCTGCTGCCCAATTGTTGGACATGGACCAACTAGCTATTTGGTTGAAGAATCGTTTTGGTCGGTTTCACCACTTTATTGTTGATGTGGTATTGTTAGGCTTATTGGCTATACTCACTTACGGGATGCGCCACATGCTTGATGCAGCGACATTCACCTACTATGGCGGCATGTTCGGTTATAACTTCCTGGCAGCCGTGACCATTGCCCTATTAACCTACCAAGGATCTTGGGTTAGTTTTCTATTGAAATTTAAACCCTTGCGGTGGCTTGGTCAACGTACATTCCATATGTATTTATGGTATTATCCAATCAATGTATTGTTCCATATGGTTCCAACCAGTCAGAATTGGTTTACTAATAGTATATGGCCACAAGTCATTTTGATTATTGTCCTATCCTGCTTGTCTTATGCCTTACTAGAGGAAAAAAGATGGTCGGTGCCAATTTTTAATGAAGTCCGAAATAATCAACCCGTCCGTCTATTTACAAAGGTACGTAATTTGTTTAAAGAGCCGGCACCTTGGTCGACCCGTATTTTATTCTTAGTGTTTACCTTCATCTTCCTTGGTGGTGCGAGTGCTGTTGCAATTTCTAAACCAGCAGACAATGTGACAGTAGAAGAGCAGCAAGCAGCTGAGCAGGCCAAGAAGATTGAGGAATTGAATAAACAACGGGCTGAACAAGAAAAACAAGCAAACGCGAGTCTATCAACCTATAAAGACAGTTTAAGTGAGGCGTCACTAGGATTCTATGAAGGGATTCCTGATGAACAAGCCCGCTTTGCCTACCAATTATCGGTAACCTTTATTGGTGACTCCCTAATGGTCGGTGAATCGGAAGGTTTATACACCTTGTATCCTAATGCTATCGTTGACGCGGCGGTTGGTCGCCAGTTATATACCTTAATTAGTTATCCAGCTAGCTTAGAAGCACAGGGAATGCTCCATGACACGGTTCTTGTTGACCTAGGAGCCAACGGTGGCTTTACGTCAGCCCAATTGTCTGACTTCTTAGATGAGATTGGACGGGACAAGACGATTTTCCTAGTCAATACTCATGTCGACCGTCCTTGGGCAGCTGATGTCAATAAGACGTTAGCTGAAGCGGCCAGTGACGATGGTGATACCATCCACTTATTGGACTGGCATGAATACTATAGTAACCACGAGGAAGCATCCACTTGGTTGAGCCAAGACGGGGTCCACTTTAATCCTGACGGAGGTCAAGTGTGGTTGCAGTTTATCACCAACGGTATGTACGAAGTCTTGAAAAAATAAAATTTCCATATATAAATGAATCATTCGGTGAAAAGGCAATTACAGGTTTGAGTGCAATTGCCTTTTTTACTAGGAATATTAAGGGTATAATGGCCCATATAAAAGCATAATCAAGAGGATGGAGGCAATGCGCATATGGGTGAGGATAAATTGTTGTATACGACACGGGTACATAATGATCAAGGACTTAAGGGAACGGCCTGGGTTGAAGGGGATAATGCATTGCGGGTCCAAACGTCAAGTCCTTTGAAAGTTGATGAGCCTGGGACTAACCCAGAACAACTGATCGCCTTATCGTGGGCGACGTGCTTGAATGCGACCATCGAAATTGCTTTAGACCGACACGGTATCAAGGGTGTGGCCAGTGAAGTGGTCGTTCAAGTGGACTATAAATTAAATCAGGAAACGACCATTACTTATTTTGATTTTAAAGTAGATGTCTACCTCGATTTACAACGTGACCAGGCGGAAGCTATAGTCTATGAGGCAGAAGGACGGTGTCCGGTATCTCAAATCATCGGTGACTATGCTTATAAGGAAATGGTGATTCACACTAACGATCATGGGGATGACACAAAGGGATAAGGTGTCTTGACATCTGACCATTGCTTTTAATGGTGGATTTTAGTAGACTAAACTAAGTGAAAAACATATGAAATGTCTTCAGGGCAGGGTGTGAGTCCCGATCGGCGGTAAAGTCCGCGAATTACCAGCTGCAATAGGTGATTGAACTAGTGGAATTCTAGTACCGACTGTTACAGTCAGGATGGAAGAAGCGTATAGCAGGATGAACGAGACGGCGAAGCAAGTGGTTAGCTGGATTTGGGCTTCTTTGACAAACTCTTCCAAGTAACATTGGAGGAGTTTTTTCTTAAATATATAAAGTGAGCGAGGGAACAAGATGGCGAAACCGATTATTCAGGTTCAAGATTTGTCTTTTCAATATAGTCAATCAGATGAGAAATTAGCAATAGATGGCCTATCAACGACTATCTACGAAGGTGAATGGCTAGCGATTATTGGTCATAATGGGTCAGGAAAATCGACCTTTTCAAAATTATTAGTGGGCTTACTAGAAGCCAAATCTGGGATTATTGAGGTGGACGATAAGGTCCTTTCTATGGAGACCTTGTGGGATATCCGTAGCCAAGTGGGGCTAGTCTTTCAAAATCCAGACAACCAATTTGTTGGGGCAACGGTTGAAGATGATGTGGCTTTTGCCTTGGAAAATATGGGTATGCCAGTTGATGAGATGCATGCCCGTGTTGAGTATGCTTTGAAACGGGTTAAAATGTGGGACTATCGCGACAAGGAGCCAGCAGCCTTATCTGGTGGTCAAAAGCAACGGGTTGCCATTGCGGGCGTGATTGCTACGACACCAAAAATTATTATTTTAGATGAATCGACCTCGATGTTAGATCCTGAAGGTCGTGACGAATTGATGGCAGTTGTGGCGGATATCAAACAAGATAATGCCCTGACGGTGATTTCGATTACCCATGATTTAAACGAGGCGGCGGAAGCTGACCGGATGCTAGTCTTTAAAGAAGGCCAAATTATTAAAGAGGGAACGCCAGCTGAAATCTTTACTTACGGGAATGAGTTAACTGAGATTGGTTTGGATGTGCCTTTTTCCGAGCAACTAAAAAGCGCCCTTGCTAAACGTGGGGTGGCTGTGCCAGATGCGTATTTTGATGAAGAAGGGCTGGGTGAATGGTTATGCAAATCGTATTTGAACAAGTAGGTTTTACTTATGGAGCGGGCACACCATTCGCTAGTTTAGCCTTGCATGATATTAACGTAACGATTCCTGATGGGTCATATACGGCGATTATTGGCCATACAGGGTCAGGAAAGTCGACCATTACCCAACATCTTAACGCTTTGGTACAACCCACTGTGGGCCAAGTACGGATTGGTGAGACGGTGGTGTCAGCTGACGCTAAGCCAAAAGACTTGAAGAAAATCCGTCAACGAGTAGGAATGGTCTTCCAATTTCCTGAAGGGCAACTATTTGAAGAAACGGTCATTAAAGATGTTATGTTCGGGCCCATGAATTTTGGCGACGATGAAGCAACGGCCCGTGAGAAAGCTGAAGCGGCTTTAGAAGCAGTTGGGATTGCTCCGACTTTATTTGAGCGGTCACCTTTTGAGTTATCTGGTGGGCAAATGCGCCGGGTAGCTATTGCCGGGGTGATTGCCATGAAACCGGAAGTACTGGTTTTAGATGAGCCAACTGCTGGACTGGATCCAAAAGGTCGGAAGGAAATGATGTCTATGTTCGACCGCTTGTACCGAGACCAAGGGTTGACGATTGTTTTAGTGACCCATCAAATGGAAGATGTGGCGGCTTATGCCAACCACGTGATTGTGATGGATGGTGGGACTTGTGTGAAAGAGGGAACGCCAGCTGACGTCTTTGCCGACCCTGCTTGGTTAGCCAGCCACCAATTGGCTTTACCGGACGCAGCTGATTTTGCCTTTAATTTACAAGGTAAATTAGACCGCCAGTTATGGGATGCAGCGACTCAAGTGCCATTAACGGTAGATGCTTTGACTGATTTAATCGTAGATAACTTGGCTTTAACGACCGGGCAAAATGAGGACGACAAGTTAAACGGACTTAGTACAGAGGAAGGGGGCCAATGATAGATGAAAGATAAATTGATTATTGGCCGGTACATTCCCGGTAATTCCTTGATGCACAAACTGGACCCGCGGGTGAAATTGGTGGGCTTGATTGTCATGATGCTATTGGTGTTTGCGGCAACTGATGTCACGACCAATATCATCATGATCGTGGTGGTCACGAGTCTAGTCTTTTTAACTGGGATTTCTTTAAGGGTATTTTTACGCGGTTTGAAACCCATGATTGCGATTATTATTTTTACGGTAGCCCTACAAATCCTCTTTACCCACACCGGGGACGTCCTGTGGTCATTTGGGCCACTAGCCTTAACAACTGGTGGTTTGTCCAATGCGGCCTATATTTTTATCCGCTTCCTATTGATTATTTTCCTATCGACGATTTTGACTTTGACTACTCAACCCCTGGCTATTACTGATGCCATGGAGGCCTTGTTGAAGCCTGTTCGTAACATTTTGCCTGTCCATGAGATTGCCTTAATGTTGTCGATTGCCTTGCGATTTGTCCCGACCCTACTAGAAGAAGCGGATAAGATCATGAATGCACAGCGGGCACGGGGTGTGGACTTTTCAGAAGGCAACATCCTTGAGCGGGTGAAAGCCTTTATTCCAGTCCTCATTCCCTTGTTCATTTCGGCCTTTAACCGGGCTTATGACCTAGCCACTGCCATGGAAGCGCGTGGTTACAAGGGTGGTGAAGGCCGGACCAAGTACCGTCAATTGCATTGGGGCAGAATAGATACCCTTGCCAGTATCGGTCTTGCTGTTTTGACCATCGTCATGATTATTTTATAGCCACTAGAAGGAGGGCGCATTTTGCCTAGATTTAAAGTAACCTTGCAATACGACGGGACCCCCTTTGTTGGCTTTCAAGTGCAACCAAATGGGCATACCGTACAAGAGGCCCTTGAAAAAGCCTTAAAACTTATGTCAAAAGGACAGACGATTCCTGTTGTTGGGTCAGGCCGGACCGATTCAGGCGTTCATGCCCTCGGCCAAGTGATTCATTTTGACTACCCAGCGGAAATTGGGGAGGAAGCGGTCTTAAGAGCCTTGAATTCAATTCTTGACGATGCCATTCGCATCACCAAGGTTGAGCGGGTGGAAGATGATTTTCACGCCCGGTTCCATACGAATGGGAAGAAGTACATCTACAAGGTAGATACCTCCAAGTTTCCTTCACCATTTACTAGACAGTATATGTACCACCATCCCTATCGGACGGACGTTACCCGAATGCAAACGGCCTTAAAGGACATTATCGGCGTCCATGATTTTAAGTCCTTCTGTTCGACTAAAACGGATAAAACCAACTTTGTCCGGGAAATTTACCGGGCCGAGGTGACGGCTGATCCGGATGCAGAAACTTTGACCTTCGTCTTTGAAGGATCAGGCTTCTTATATAATATGGTCAGGATTTTGGTGGGCACAACACTTCAAATTGGGGACGGGTTAAGACCAGTTGATGAGATGAAACGGTTGATTGCAGCCGAAGACCGGAATGAAGCAGGACCCACAGCAGCCGCACATGGCTTATATTTAGCGGAGGTTTATTACCTAGGACTAGAAGATCGCCAGCAGGTTTCCAAGGGTTATAGTGACTATAAAGCGGGCTTAGGGACTCCTATGGGTGCAAGTGTGGACTTGGTTGCAAATTCAGATGAAGACTTATAGAGATGGTCGACAATTTGGATGATGATACGAATGAAGAATAAGTGCTTCGTCTTTGGTCACAAATTTTATATAGCTTAAAAGGCAAAAACTCGATACAATATACATATCAAATGGTATCGAGTTTTTTATTTTACCTTGATGTCAGAAGGAGTCCAACATGAAGAGTGTAAAAATTGCTTCCTTGAAGTTCGGGGAGGATAGACCAAAAATAATTATTCCCTTAGCCGAGGATAATGCTGTAGATATTATCAACTGTGCCAATTTCTACCGCCGTCAACCAGGCGATATGGTGGAATGGCGGATTGATTACTTTGACGATTTCGACGAGCTGGAAGAGTTGGCTGAATTGAGTAAACGGGTGAAAACTTCTATTCAAAAGCCCTTACTTGCCACCTTTAGAACCTTGAGCGAGGGCGGGGAGTCAGCTATAGGTAAGAGCCAGTATGTTGAAATGTACCGGTACTTAATCCAAGCCAAGGCTGTCGACGCTATCGATATCGAGTTTGAGCGCGGCCAGGACATCTTAGACAACCTGATTCCTTACGCCCACAAACACGAAGTCAAAGTCATCGTTTCCTACCATGATTTTGTGAAAACCCCTTTAGAAAATGATATGGTCAAACGTCTACAAAAGATGGGGCAGTCAGGGGCGGATATTGTGAAAATGGCTGTCATGCCCCACGATGAAGCGGATGTATTGGCCTTGATGAATGCGACCCAACAAGCGTCCACATTGATCGACCAACCCTTGATTACCATGTCGATGGGCCGTTTAGGCAAGATTACCCGAATTGCAGGGGAAATCTTCAAATCTGCGGCCAGCTTTGCCACTGTAGAAGGGATGTCGTCTGCCCCTGGGCAAATGGCCGTTGAAGATGTGGAAGAATGCATGAACTTGTTGACTTTACGTGTAGATGACCTGGATGGTGATTTCTAGGATAATTTGTCTCTAGGGTTGAAAGACGCCCATTCAGTAACGAAAATACGTATAAGATAAGAGAGGATTGTAGGGTAAAACCACAGTCCTTTTTGCTTTAAAAAAAGCTTTCATTAATCTTTTGATTTTTGATATAATCATGTAAAACTTTACTACTAGTTTCCTTAACTATATAATGTAAAGATAAATCGTCAAAAAAATAAGAAATTAGTAAATATTAGGAGACATATATGACTTTAGAATTTAAGGCAAAAATGCGTGGAAATGTCCTTGTTAGTGTGAATCCGATGGGGTTGAAGCAAGAAGTAAACAATCAAATTCAATATGTTAAAGACCAAGGGGCCTTTGAAGGACCGAAGAAAGTTTTGGTATTAGGGGGCTCATCTTCTTATGGATTGGCTAGTCGGATTAACCTAGCCTTTGGTGCGGGGGCAGATACGATTTCAGTTTCACATGGTGGGGGACCACGATCTGAGAAAAACCTTGGTAAGCCAGGTTGGTATAACAATATCTTTTTCCGGCAAGCAGCGGAGGCTGAAGGGCTAATCGCCAAAAATATCATGGCAGATGCCTTCTCTAACGAAGCGAAGGACCAAGTGATTGACTTCATCAAGAATGAATTCGGCGGAAAAGTGGACTTTGTGGTTTATTCATTGGCTTCAGGACGCCGTACAGACCCAAATACCGGGGAAACTTACAATTCGGTGATCAAATCAATTGGCCAAGAGGTTGTGGGACCAAACGTCAACCTACAAAAGGAAACCTTCTATGAACAAGTGCTTGAACCGGCTACAGAAGCCGAAATTGAGGACACCGTAAAGGTTATGGGTGGTGAAGACTGGCGGATGTGGATGAATGCCTTACAGGAGGCGGATGTGCTAGCTGAAGGCGTTGAGACCGTTGTTTATTCTTATTTAGGGGCTGAATTAAACGAGTCATACTACAACAAGGGCACTTTAGGCCGTGCTAAAGCGGACTGCGATAAGGCTGCCGCTTTAATCAACGAAGATTTAAAAGACATCAATGGGAAAGCAACAGTCGTTGTGGCAACCGCTGTAACCACTAAAGCGTCATCAGTGATTCCATTCTTCCCAGTATACTGCTTAGGGCTATTTAAGGTCATGGAAGCGCGAGGCCAACATGAAACGCCAATTATGCATATCGACCGGATTTTCCGCGACATGTTGTTTGGTGACCAGGCAGAATTTGACGAAGAGGGCCGTTTGCGCCCAGATTCATGGGAGTTAGACCCAGAAATTCAGGCGGAAACAAAATCTTTGATTGAACAAATCAACCAAGACAACTTCAATACAGACTTCACAGCTTGGGATACCTTCATGAAAGAGTTCTTGAATTTAAATGGCTTTGAAGTGGATGGTTATGAAGAAACACCGGTTACTTACGAGGAATTGGCTAGCCTAGAGCCATAATCATAGCATAGTTAGACAGGACACGATGAGTTGATAAGAAGTTCAACTTGTCGTGCTTTATACAGAAAAAGCTCAGAGGTTGTGTCATGCCTCTGAGCTTTCTTAATTTTATTTACTTTACTGTTTCTTGCTATTTTTTGTTTACAGATGCGTCGTAAATGGTGTCGATAGCCTTCGCTAATAAGTCGTTAAATTCATCATCTGCTTGGCCTGCACGTAAATCGGATGCGAGAGCACGTGAGAATGACGCAATCATGTCATGGTTTTCCGCCAAGAGTTCATTGGCTTCTTCACGAGTGTAACCACCTGATAAGGCCACTACACGAACAACGTTAGGGTGGTTGGCTAGTTCACGGTATGTATCTGGTACTGTAGGGATTGTCAGCTTCAACATGACTAAGTCATTTTCCCCTAATTGATCTAAATGTAATCGGATTTCTTCAGCTAATAATTCTTCGATGGTTGCTTTGTCTTCAGCCTTGATATTCACTTCAGGTTCAATAATCGGTACTAAACCTGCATCAATAACTTGTTTAGCGACTTCAAACTGTTGGTCGACAACTTCTTTGATGCCTGCAGGATTAAATGCGAGAATATTAGACCGTTCCTTAGTACCGAATATACCGCGGTCATTTGCACGTGCTAATAGGTCGTCAAGTTCTGGCATATCTTTCATTAATTGTACGCCATTGGCCTCTTCAGCAAGTCCTTTATCGATTTTAAGGAAGGGTACGATCCCTTTGTCAGCTAAGTATTCTGCGGTGTATTTACCGTCTACTTGGCGGTCCATGGTATTTTCAAATAAGATAGCAGCTAGAATTTTATCGCTAGTAAAAGCTGGACTGGTCATGATTCGCGTCCGCATTTCATGAACTTTCGCAAACATTTCGTCTTCATTGCTGTAGGTATCTTCGGCTACACCATAGGCTAATAAGGCTTTTGGTGTTGAACCACCTGATTGGTCTAGTGCAGCGATAAATCCAGGGGCATTTGACATGCGTTCTAATTGTGCTTGGTTGATTGACATAATGAAAATTCCTCCTTAAAACATATGCGGTGGTATCCTTTCGTCACTTATTATTATGAACCTCATTTTTTTAAAACCCAAACGAAATCCCTTGTGAAAAATGAACACCCAGACTATTTCTGGTAAGTTTTGGGGTTTTAGTGGTAAACTTGTTTTAGAAAACTACCATTAAGCTAGTAAGCTAGGAAAGAAGGACATGCCGGATGACAACAGAAAATACATTCCCAACCCGCGACCAAGTAGATGTAGCAACCACTTGGGACCTCAGTCAAATATTTAAAGATGAAGCCACTTTTGAAGCGAAATTAGCTGAATTTAAAAAGCTAGGACAAGCTTTCAAGGAAAATTATGAAGGCAAATTAACGGACGCTAAAGACATTGCGGAAGCTGTTTTAGCATCCTCTGATATCCAAGTATTGGCGTCACAGTTGATGCACTATGCCTTTTTAGCGGTTGAAGCTGACCGGACCAATTCACAAGCGGTTTTGAAATTACACAAGGTTTCTTCAGTTAGTAAAGAAGTCCAGGAAGCCATGCTCTTCTTCCAAAATGCCTTACTAGAAAAGCCGGCAGCAGAACTGGCAAAAGTGAAAGAAATCGCAGCTGAAACTGCAGACTATATTGCGGAAGTTGAACGCCAACAACAAATCTACCTAGGGGCCAAAGTGGAAGACGTCTTATTTCAGTTCGACCAAGCCCACGAACAAAATTATGAAATCTACAACAATGCTAAATTAGCGGACTTAACCTTCCCTGATTTTGAAGTAGATGGTAAGACTTATCCATTAAGCTTTGTCCTATATGAAGATAAATACATGTTTGAAGAGGATACAGCCGTTCGTCGCGCAGCTTTTGATGCATTTTCAAAAGAATTGGCAAAATACCAAAATACCTTTGCGACCACTTATTACGGCCATGTCTTACAAGAGAAAGCGCAAGCTAATATCCGTGGCTACGAGTCAGTGATTGACTATCTATTATTCAGTCAAGACGTTGACCGGGACCTTTATGACCGTCAAATCGATGTTATCATGGAGAAATTGGCACCCGTTATGCGTAAATACATCAACCACGTAAAAGAAGTACGCGGTTTAGATAAAATGACTTACGGTGACCTAAAAATCAGCCTTGATCCAACCTTCTCAAAACCGGTTTCTTTTGAAGAATCTGAAGCCTACGTGAAAGAAGCTACTGCCGTTATGGGTGAGGACTACTATAAGGAAATTGCGCCAGCCTATACAGACCGCTGGGTAGACTATGCTCAAAATATCGGGAAATCAACTGGTGGTTTTGCGACCATCGCTCCTGGTGTTCATCCTTATATCTTGATGAGCTGGACAGAACAATTGTCTGATGTCTACACCTTAATCCATGAGTTAGGGCATGCAGGGCAAATGAGCCGAGCTGAAGCCAATAACTTGTTTATTTCAAGTGAGCCGAGTCTATATGTTATTGAAGCACCGTCAACCTTCAACGAGTTATTGTTAACAGGTTACTTGATGGCGAACGGGGAAGATGACCGAACTCAACGCTTTGCTTTAGCCAATATGTTGACCAATACCTACTTCCACAACTTCATTACCCATTTATTAGAAGCTGCTTACCAACGTGAAGTATACCGCCTAATTGACAGCGGTGAGGCCTTCACAGCTGAAACGCTTTCAGACTTGAAAAAAGGGGTACTAGAAGATTTCTGGGGTGACGCTGTAGAGATTAACGAGGGTGCTGAATTAACTTGGATGCGCCAACCGCATTACTACATGGGTCTCTACTCATACACGTATTCAGCAGGTTTAACCATTGCGACCCAAGCATTCTTGAATATCCGTTCAGGTGAAGATGAGCAAGCGGTTGATAATTGGATCAACTTCTTGAAATTAGGGCGTATTAACCCTGTTGATGCAGCCAAGGTTGCGGGCGTGGATATTACGACTGCACAACCTTTAGAAAATACTATTAACTTCTTAAATGAAACGGTAGATGCGATTATTGATTACTCAGCGAAACTGACTTAATGAAGACTAGGGATTGCCACAAATAGATGGAGAGAAAGTTTGGTGAATAGATGATTTGGGTATTTTTCGTAGCAGCACTTTTGCTACTGATTACCAGTAATTATATGTACAAAAAAGAGCAGAAGCGTATCTACATCGTCTTCGGTGTCCTCGCGGTTGTGCTATTAATCTTCTTTATGGCTTTCGTTGTGCTTTATAACATGCAAGGGGCTTAAATATTGAATTGCTTTCTAAGTAGAATCCTAGTTTTTGGATTCTACTTTTTTATTTATTACAAAAATCCGTAGGCTTCCGTTTTCTCTATCATTGCCTTAAAATCCTTGGGACCGATCTCATCCAAGGTGCGAGAACTTGGCTGACCATTCAGACTTTAACGGGGTTCCTCCGAACATTCTGATATGCGTCAGCATGAGAATATTTAAGCTTTTAATAGGCGAGGGCTACAACAAAGTAAAGCTCAAAGGCTTAACTTTAACTTCTCGGATTGATTGAAATGATTGCTGATACAAGAATAAAGATATTGAAAAAGAGGTTGGCGTGGGGAGCCAACCTCTTTTGAAGGATGATAGTTTTTTGATTAGGGATTATTCACCAAAGTATTTGAATGCGATTGTTTGTCCTTGCTTGATTTTGTCCCATTGGTTTTCGTGCGTTAATTCGTTACCACCGTCACATGAGGCAAAGCCACATTGGTGGGATAGGTATAATCGATCTTTTGATACATATTTGCTAGCTTCTTCTAATCCGTTTAGGGCGCGTTCTTCATCGTCTAAGTCAGCTGTTTTTGATGATAGTAAACCTAATACAACTTCTACTTGGTCGTTGTCTTTAAAAGCTTCTAATGCGTCGATTGAACCAGCACGCTCGTCGTCCCACTCTAAGTAGAAACGGTCGTAACGTTGGTTTTTCAAGAAATAATGAGCAATTTTCTCATACGAACCGTTGGATGCATGACGAGATGCGTAGTTACCACGACAGTTGTGGGTGTACACTTTTAAGCCTAATTCATGACCATAGTCAATTACTGCATTGTTAACAGCTACGTAAGCTTCTGCACTGGCTTCAGCTGCCGCAGCGTCCCAACTACCATCTTCATTTCTAAATGGTGAGTTTGATGCATCTTCTGCATGGATAGTCCATAGACAGTCATCTAATTGAATGATTTTACCGCCTTCTTGTACATATTCATCTAAGAATTCTTTGTAGGCATTGATTAAACCTTCTCGTAATTCAGCTTGTGATTGGTATACCTGGTTGTATGTTTGTAGGTTTAAACCTAAATCAACATAAATATGACCTGGTGAAGGGATACAAACTTTCACATCAGCATCTGAATCGTTTAAGGCTACTAATCGCTTGTAGTGGTCAATGAAAGGATGGTTTTTACCTGATAGTGGTTTGAAGATTTCAATACCGATATCTTTACGCGTTTCGAAGGCATGCTCATGGTCATGATCAACAAAGATATACCCTTGGTCAGCAATGAAACGACGTACGCCGTCAAAGCCCCAAACGAAGTCTAGATGCCATAATGATTTAGAGTATTCGCCATCTGTAATTTCTGGGAAGTCTAATTCGATTTCTTTTTTTACGATATCAGCAACTGCTTCGTCTTCTACTTTTTCGTAGTTGTCGAAATCTTGGTAGAATGGATATTGGATATCGTCGCGTTCCTCGATTTGACGTTTGTAGGCTAACAAGTCTTCTGGACGTAGGAATGAACCAACTGTAAGGAATCTTTTTGAAGTTTGTGTTTGTGTCATAATGATGTTCTCCTTTTTCGATAAATATTTTTGAACTTGTTATGAGTATATGGGTCTGGCATAATAATTACAAATAACTATTATATGTCGGTTTTCATAGCTTGAAACTATGGCAAGGAGTGAGCGTATGCGGATTGAAGATTTGCAGTATTTTATGAAGGTTGTTGAAGTGGGGAATATGACGCAGGCGGCCAAGGACCTGTTTATTGCCCAGCCGTCTTTGTCGAAAGCCATAGCCAATTTGGAGTCTGAGATGGGGGTAACTTTGTTTCAGCGGACGGCTAAGGGGACGGTTCTGACGGTGCAAGGGGAGGAATTCCTCCAGTATGCACGGCAAGTCTTGGAGCAGATTGACTTGATGAACCACCGCTACAAAGAAGGCATTACGGCCAATCGAATATTCTCCATTTCCGCTCAACATTATGCCTTTGTAGTAGATGCCTTCGTGAAGTTACTAAGAGAGATGGATGCAGACCAATATGAGGCGACATTGAAAGAAGAACGAACCTTCGAAGTCTTGGACGACGTAGCCAATTTGAAATCAGAAATTGGTGTTATCTATGCTTCTCAATTACTCTAAGAACAGCTGCGACTCTTTCATCTAACGTATGCTTAGTCCCTCTTTTAGACATAAAAATGCCCCCTTTACAGTAGTAGAGAACTTTTATTATTTCTCTGTCTACTATATTGGGAGCATAGCAAATCACGCTGGAGGCTGTTGCTTTATATAATTTGCTCTTTATACGCCTAAGAGTTCCGTAGTTTGAAACAATGATTTTGTTGCTTGATGAATTTGCCGAGCGGTATCGGATTGATTCATGGTATATAAATGAATGCCATCCACGCCTTGTGTGACTAAGTCGACAATCTGATCAATGGCGTAGGCAAGCCCCGCTTCACGCAATGCAACAGGATTGTGTTCATATTTTTCTAAAATTGCTAAAAATTTCTTCGGCAGTTGAGAAGAGCTGACTTTAATTAGACGTAAAGCCTGTTTACGATTTACGATAGGCATGATCCCAGCCAAAATGGGGGCATCAATCCCTGCCAGTGAGCATCCTTCTTTGAACTGATAAAATTGTTCATTGTCAAAGAAAAGCTGTGTAATCAACTGACTGCAGCCAGCTTCTACTTTTTTCCTTAGATGCTTGATATCAGAAATCCGGTTGTCTGAATCTGGATGAATTTCAGGGTAGCAAGCACCTGAAATGTCAAAGTAGGGTGCTTGTTCCTGAATAAAAGTAACCAAATCACTCGCATAAGAAAAATCTCTTTTAGGTGGAATTCCTTCAACAATATCGCCTCTAAGAGCTAAAACATGCCGGATTCCTAGTTTTTCAAGCTGTCCAAGGATGGTAGATACTTGTTGCTTGGATAAATAAGCTGCCGGTAAGTGTGCAATGGTAGGAATTCTCAATGTGTTTGTTACATAATCAGCAATTTTGACGGTTGTTTCTTCAATATTAGCTTTGTTATTACTGCAAGTTACGCTAATAAAATTCGGCTGTAAATCCTGTAGTTCATTCAAGGTCTGAATCAATTTTTTTGTACCAACTTGGGTATTCGCTGGAAAAACTTCAAAAGATAGGGAAGTGCCATTTCCTCTTTGAAAATCGGTCATTGCCTACAGCTCCTTTCGAATCGTCTTCACTGCTTGCGTCATGTTTTCCAGGCTCGCTTTTGTTTCACGTTCCCCACGAGTCTTCAAACCACAATCCGGATTAATCCAAACTTTCTCTTTTGGAACCTTTGCTAAAATTGCTCGAATGGTTTCGGTAATTTCTTCCACTGAAGGAATTCGTGGTGAGTGGATATCATAAACACCGGGGCCAACTTGAATTTTAAAGTTTTGTTTTTGTAATTCATCTAAAATTTCCAAATTAGAACGAGACGCTTCAAAGGAAATGACATCCGCATCCATATTCTCAATCGCAGGGATAATATCGGTAAACTCGCTATAGCACATATGGGTGTGGATTTGCGTTTGGGGTTTCACTTTGCTGTGAACCAATCGAAAGGCAGGGATTGCCCAATCCAAATATTCTGAATTCCAATCACTTCTTCTTAATGGCAACTTTTCCCTCAAAGCAGCTTCATCGATTTGAATCACGCGAATACCGTTTGCTTCTAAGTCCAATACTTCTTCCTGAATCGCCAGAGCAATTTGTAAAGTAGATTCACGCAATGAAAGATCCTCTCGAGGGAATGACCAATTTAAAATGGTCACCGGACCCGTTAACATTCCTTTTACGATTTTATCTGTTTGTGACTGCGCATAAGCAGACCATTCCACCGTAATCGGTGCCGCTCTTGAAATATCTCCCCATATGATAGGCGGTTTCACACCACGAGTGCCGTAAGATTGTACCCAGCCATTTTTACTAAATAGATAACCTTCCAAGTTTTGTCCGAAATATTCGACCATGTCGTTTCGCTCAAATTCACCGTGAACCAAAACATCTAACCCAATTTCTTCCTGCCAAGCTAACCAATCATTCGTTCGGTTTACGATAAATTCTTTATAGTAATCTTGACTGATTTCTTTTCGTTTGAAAAGAGCACGCGTCTTTTTGACATCTTTCGTTTGTGGGAAAGAACCAATCGTTGTAGTCGGTAGTAACGGAAAATTAAAAATGTCCTTTTGCAAAGCTTCTCTTTTTGAAAAATCTGGTTTCCTTGTAAAGGCATCTTGGGACAATTGATTGATTTTTTCCCCTAGAGCAGTATTTACCGCAATTCTTTCTGATGCAAACAAGTCTTTATTTTCAGCCAGAGCAGCGCTGCTTTCTCCATCAAGAATTTCTTTTAATTCAACGAGCTCCTGTAACTTTTCTTTAGCAAAAGAGAAATGCCGCTTGATTTCTTCAGGAAAACTTTCCTTTTCTACTGTGAATGGTACGTGGAGCAAGGAGCAAGAAGTAGACAGGACATAATTTTTCACCCTCAAACTCTCTAATAGGGCCAAGCTTTTCGAATAGTCATTTCGCCAAATGTTTTTTCCGTTAACGACTCCTGCATACAGAAATTTGTCTTCTGGAAAGGCAGTTTGAACCAACTCGATATTTTTAGTACCTTCCACAAAGTCCAAGCCGATTCCTTCTACTGCTAAGGCAGTCAATTCATGATACACGTCACGTACATCACCAAAGTAAGTTTGAATGAGGATTTTCAAGCCAGCTTTATCTGTAAGCAAGGAATCATAAAGATCTACAAATAATTTCTTTTCCGCTTCATCAACATCTTTTACCAAAGCAGGTTCATCTAATTGAATCCATTCTGCACCGATTTCATTCAATTTGTGAAACACTTCTTGGTATCCTTTCACCAAGTCAGCGACAAAGTCACGAGCAGCTAATCCATCTTCAAACTCGCTTAGTTGAAGCAAAGTAAAAGGCCCAACTAAAACAGGGCGGCTATCAATTCCCAAATCCTTGGCTTCTAAGAACTCATCAAAAATTTTGCTCGTACTAATTTGAATAGCGGTGTCTTTTTCAAATTTTGGTACGAGATAATGATAATTCGTATTGAACCATTTTTTCATCGGGAGAGCTTTAATATCGCCTTTTTCTCCTTGGTAACCATGTGCTAAAGTAAAATACTTATCTAGGGAAGATAAGTCACTTTTTTCGACTTCTTTTGGAAGAATATTGAATAGAAATGCAGTATCCAAGGTCTGATCGTAAAAGGAAAAGTCATTACTTGGAATAGAATCAATTCCTGCTTTTTTTAATAGTGTAAAATGCTTGCGCCGGATTTCTTTTCCAATTCGGAATAATTCTTCTTCATTGATTTCGTTTCGGAAATACTTCTCCGTCGCAAATTTTAATTCACGGTTTTCGCCCAACCTGGGGAAACCAATAATGGATGTTTGAGTCATAGTGAATCCTCCTTTGTTGTTATCACCTGAATAATTCATACCTCTAATGTCAAAGGCTGTTTTATCTATATTGTTATATTTTCTTTATCGTTTATCATCTTCTATCCTAATTGATTAATTTTTCTGGCCCTTATAATTATTTTGAGTTTTTTCACTTTTCAAACTCAAATTTTGGACGCACTGCTCCTTGGGCCATTTAAAAATTTTTAAAAATCTGGTTATTAAATGTACTGCCGAATCCTTTGGTTTTGCCTGAATACGGTATAAAATTCTCGCTGATAAAGGGGTTCTTTTTCATCACCTAATGGGTGATGAAGCAGATTACTTTAAAGACTAATAAATCAATGTTAGGAAAGACTATTAGTAAAACTATGAATTATTCAGGTTTTGAACTTGTTATGAGTATATGGGTCTGGCATAATAATTACAAATAACTATTATATGCCGGTTTTCATAGCTTTAAACTATGGTAAGGAGTGAGTGTATGCGGATTGAAGATTTGCAGTATTTTATGAAGGTTGTTGAAGTGGGGAATATGACGCAGGCGGCCAAGGATTTGTTTATTGCCCAGCCGTCTTTGTCGAAAGCCATGGCCAATTTGGAGTCTGAGATGGGGGTAACTTTATTTCAGCGGACGGCTAAGGGGACGGTTCTGACGGTGCAAGGGGAGGAATTCCTCCAGTATGCCCGGCAAGTCTTGGAGCAGATTGACTTGATGAACCACCGCTATAAGGAAGGAAGTCAGGCCAACCGGATATTTTCAGTATCCGGGCAGCATTATGCCTTTGTAGTGGATGCTTTTGTGAAGTTACTAAGAGAGATGGCTGCAGACCAGTATGAGGCGACATTAAAAGAAGAGCGAACATTTGAGGTCTTGGATGACGTTGCTAATTTTACCTCTGAGGTGGGCGTTATTTACCGGTCTAATTATAATCAGAAAGTATTGGAAGGGGCTTTTCAAGAAAAGCAACTGACTTTTACGCCATTGTTTAAAACTGCACCACATGTGTTTATTGATAAAGGGCATCCTTTAGCGAAACAAGCGACCATTAGTTTAGATGACTTAACCGCTTATCCGCGCTTATCATATGAACAAGGCACTCACAACTCTTTCTACTATTGGGAAGAGATTTTAGCGGATATTCCTGTCCCAAAACGGATTATTGTATCCGACCGGGCAACCTTATTTAATTTACTCATCGGTCTAGATGGCTATACGATTTCTTCAGGGATCATTAATGATGATTTGAACAGTCCGGATATATTAGCAATCCCCCTCGAATCAGACGAGGTGATTCAACTAGGTTACCTAACTGCTAACCGTCACCAGCTGTCTTCTATTGCCAAACGCTATTTAGGCTTACTCGAGGAATCTATCCAACAATATGCTAAATAAGAAATCTATGATAAGTGATTTTTTTCGTTGAAAAAGATTGACGTAATGAATTTCAAAGTGGTACAATATAAGACGGTATTGTTTGCCCCATGATAGGCCCCGGAAACCAATTATGAATCGAACAATCAGACAAGATAAACGGAGGAAATATAATGCGTACAACATATATGGCGAAAGCAAATGAAGTTGAACGTAACTGGGTTGTCCTAGACGCAACAGATGTTCCATTGGGACGTCTATCAACAGTTGTGGCAAGCATGTTACGTGGTAAAAATAAACCAACATTCACACCAAACGTTGATACAGGTGATCAAGTTATCATCATCAACGCTGAAAAAGTGAAATTAACTGGTAAAAAAGCAACAGATAAAAAATACTACCGTCACTCAGGTTACCCAGGTGGTATCTATGAAACAACTGCAGGTACATTACGTGATGAAAAACCAGCACGTTTAATCGAAACTTCAGTTAAAGGTATGTTACCAAAAAACCGTTTAGGTCGTGCTCAATTTACACACCTACACGTATACGCTGGTGCGGAACACCCACATGCAGCGCAACAACCTAAACAATTAGACATTAACGAATTAATCTAAGGAGGGAAAAGCAAATGGCACAAGCTCAATACATCGCAACAGGCCGTCGTAAAAACTCAACAGCCCGTGTACGCTTAGTACCTGGTACAGGTAAAATCGTTTTTAACGGTAAAGAAATGGCAGAATACCTACCATACGAATCATTATTCGTAATCGTTAAACAACCTTTAGCAGTTACACAAACTGAAGGCCAATATGACATCTTCATCAACGTTAACGGTGGTGGATATGCTGGTCAATCAGGTGCAGCTCGTCACGGTATCTCTCGTGCGTTATTAGAAGTAGATCCTGACTTCCGTAAACCACTTAAAGATGCTGGTCTTTTAACACGTGACCCACGTATGAAAGAACGTAAGAAACCAGGTCTTAAAAAAGCGCGTAAAGCACCTCAATTCTCAAAACGTTAATTCATTATCATATCAACGTTTCAAGACACTTTCCTTTATGGAAGGTGTCTTTTTTTTTGATAACTGTCACTAATAAAACAATTATCGTATGAATCTTGTAAAGTGAATGTAGAATAAGGCGACCTAATTTCGTTTTAAAATATGTATTTAATAGACAAGTACATATATCAATAAAAGGCAGCGGTGATAAAATTGTATATACTACCGGAGGTATGACTATAAAGGAATCAATTCAATAAAAAAATAGATAGAGATTGAGTACTGTTATTTTTTTTAAGTTTTTCAAGAGATAATCTAGTTATTTTTTGAATAATTTTGGGAAGGAAAATATTATGTATCTAAAAACTGAAAGACTAGTTATTAGAAGTATTAAAACAACTGATATAGATGATGTTTTTGAAATTTACCAAGATGATGCAACTTGTAAATATTTATTATATGATTCATGGGATGAATCTAATAAAAAAGAGCATTTCACAAATTTACTGATAAAAAGTGATTTAGAAAATGATCGTGCTGTAAATTTAGCTGTTTCTTTAAATGATAAAGTAATCGGTGTATTTCATGCATGGTTTACAGAAATGAAACAAACGATTGAAGTGGGATTTAGTTTTTCAAAAGAATTTGGTGGTAAAGGATATGCCACAGAATCGTTATTCGCCATGCTTGAATATTTATTGAAAAACTATGAGGTGCATAGAATTCAAGCAGTCTGTGAGGATAGAAATATTGCTTCTGAGAAATTATGTTTACGAGTAGGCATGAGAAAAGAGGTCCATTTCATCAAAGATTATTGGAGTAGAGGCGAATGGACAAGTAGCTTCGTTTTCGGCATGCTAAAATCGGAAATACCTGCAGAGTAAGGAAAACGATATATTTCACAAAGTTGAAGTGCGTCCTGTTCAAATATCAATTTAATAATTATTCCTATCACAATTAATGAGCGTACTTTTTTCACAATTACATCATATTATGCTTGCATATACCCTCACATGGTGGTATTATTTGGGCAAGGTAAGAAATAGATTACCTGCAAATTTAAACATATAAGAACAGGCGGTAGGTTCGAAAGGATTTATGCAGCCGGGCTACAATAGTAGCAGCAAAACATGAACTATACATTTATAGGGCATACTTGTGAGACAGTTAAACACTGTCCATGAGTATGCCCTTTTTCTTTACCCAGAAAAGGAGTGAATCTGATGAAAAGACCGCAATATCAACCATAATCCCAATATCTAACAACTAATATCATCTCAAAATTTCATCTATAGAAAAGGAGTACTACCATGAAAGACTATATTTTACACAACCGCCAAGGACAATTTGTTGTCATTGGAACGATCTTTTTACTACTAGGTTTCGCAACAGCAAACTTTAACGATGTCCTGTCGACCGGTGCTTACTATATTTCAATGTTCTTCCTAGGTTTTTATGCCGCTAAAAATGCGGTGGTTGAAACCATCAATGAAAAGTCACCAAATGTTGATTTGCTTATGATCCTTGCAGCGCTTGGTGCAGCCTTAATTCAATATGAATCTGAAGGGGCGGCGCTTTTATTTGTTTTCGCAGTTGCTGAAGTTTTGGAGGATTATGCGACCAATAAATCTACCGCTGCTATTTCTGAATTGATGGCTCAAGTCCCAGAAAAGGCTAAAGTACTACAAGCCAATGGGGAAGTAGTCGAAGTTTTAACTGATGACTTGCAAAAAGAGGATGTCGTTGTCGTGGCTCGTGGGGAACAAATTCCTATCGACGGTTACGTTGACCGTCATGTGCTAGTAAACGAATCTGCCTTGACGGGTGAATCTATCCCTGTCAGCAAAGATATTGATGAAGAAGTATTCGCCGGTACCATCAATGAAGGCAATGCCTTCCATATCCGTGTCAGCAAATTAGCCAGCGAAACAGTTTTCTCAAATATCATTCGTATGGTGGAAGAGGCCCAAAATCGTCCGTCTAAGATTTCAAAATTTATCGACCGTATCGAAAGTAAATACGTCATTTCAGTCTTGATTGCGGTGCCGATTTTCATCTTCATCTTGATGCAATTCCAGGGCTACACGTTCGATATTGCCTTCTATCGCGGCATGGTGCTACTTACCGTTGCCAGTCCGTGTGCCTTGGTGGCTAGTGCAACGCCCGCGACACTTGCGGCGATTTCAAACGCGGCGAAAAACGGGATTCTCTTCAAGGGTGGGGCAGCCATGGAAGCCCTTTCTACCATGGATACCTTGTATACTGACAAAACGGGTACCCTAACTTATGGGGATTTCCAAGTCGTTAGTTATCAAGTCGACGATGCTTTACTCAAAGAAGTTGTCTACATGGAACAACAATCCAGTCATCCAATCGGTGGCGCGATTGTTCAAGCCTTCAAAGATATCGATTTAACCCGTGTTGATCACAGTGAAGCCGTTGAGGAAATTGCGGGTAAAGGTGTGAAAAAAGGGGCCACTACAGTCGGCAAACCTTCTGCTTTTGACACCCACACAGACCCTCAAAATTTCAGAAGCCTTTTACATGCGGCGAATACTACAGTTTTTGTGGGGGACGACCACGAGATTCTTGGCTATATTTCGTTGGCTGACCAAGTGCGACCACAGTCTGCTTACGCCATTCAAGCTTTCCAAAATGACGGCGTGGATGTGGTGCTCTTGACGGGTGATAACGAGGCGGTGGCTAAGGAAGTGGCGGGTGCGTTGCATATTGACCACTACAAAGCGGGCATGTTGCCTGAGGACAAGATTGCTTTCGTGCTTGAGAGCCAAGATAAGGACCAAGTGGCGGGCATGATTGGGGACGGGATTAACGATGCGCCGGCCTTGGCTAACGCGGATATTGGGATTGCGATGGGTTCTGGTGCGTCTGTGGCCATGGAATCGTCAGATATCGTAATCGTGAAAAATAATCTGGCCAAATTGTACTTCTCATATGAGCTCAGCAAAAAGTTGAATCAATTGATTCTACAAAATGTGATTTTCGCCGTGGGAGTGATTATCACGCTGGTTTTATTAAATTTATTCGGCGTGCTAGGCTTACCGTTAGCGGTTTTATGCCACGAGGGGTCTACGATTTTGGTTATTCTGAACGGTTTGCGTTTGCTGTACTATAAAGATGCCAATATTGAAAATACCGAAGCCCCAGTAACAGTAGTGCAAGCGGAATTGAATTAATGTATATCGTTTCGTGCCGGGATTTGTGGTGACCTGTGCTAAAATTAGGCTACTATTCAGCAAATTGGAGGCTATACAATGTCCGTACTATCAACGATTCTTATCACTTTGGTTGCCCTTGAATTCTTCTATATCATGTATCTGGAAACTTTCGCGACCACATCAGCCGCAACTCAGCGCGTTTTCAAGATGAGCGAAACCGAGCTCAAAGGCAAATCGCTCAACACCTTGCTCAAAAATCAAGGCATCTACAACGGTCTGATCGGCGTTGGCCTGCTATACGCAGCCTATTTTGCTATCGCCCCAACCGAAATCAGCCGTCTGCTCCTGATTTACATCATTCTTGTTGCTATTTATGGCGGTCTGACTAGTGATAAAAAGATCATCCTAACCCAAGGCGGATTAGCCATTATCGCGCTGATCACCACATTCTTCTAGTAGCCCTCAACTCGCCACCATAGTAGTTAAGGAATAGTTTGATATTTGGTAGGTATCTTTCAAAATTTTCCAAAGAATCGGACATGATTTCAATTTCTTTAGAAATCTTCAAAAAATTTTCTTCCATCTCATAAAAATTATCAGTATTCTTCACCTTACCCCCAACTTTCTTAAATGATATCCATTTGATGATTATTTTATTGCGCTAATGATAGTGGTAATTGTTGGTACGATTGAAATAATCGTATAAACTTGGACAAAATAAGCAATAGGTTCCTCCCATGAAGGAGGTGCAATTAAAGCAATAAAGTAGAGTATAATAATAAAAATAAGATTCGTTAAAATCCTAGATAAAGCCTCACGCCAGCTTATTTTCTGTTTGAAATTAATTGCTTGTTGCCAAAAATGGATAAGTGATTTCATGATAAAACGCCTTTCTAAATATGAATGCATAACTAAAAAAAGCATAAAGTAAAAATAGACAGCAAGCAACAAAATTTTATGATCATTTATTCATAATATATTTGCATTTAAATATATAAGGAGTAGAATTATAGCTAAGGAGGGATTATGATGACTGATAATAAATTTCTAACTGGTAATGTAGATAACGACAAAAAGCCATATATTATAGATGTTGAAAAAGAAACGTTAGACAATACAAATTTTCGTACGACGATTTGGACAGGTAACAAGTTGCAGTTGACTGTTATGGAAATTCCTGTAGGCGGTGATATTGGGTTAGAAGTACATCATGAAAGTGATCAATTTATCCGTATCGAGCAAGGTGAGGGTCTTTGCCAGATGGGCCCTGCTGAGGACGATTTATCCTTTGAACAAAAAATTGGAGAAGATGAAGCAGTCTTTGTGCCACTAGGTTTATGGCATAATATCACCAATCGGGGGAGTGTACCGTTAAAACTGTACACCATTTATGCTAGCCCTGACCACGTACCTGGTACTGTTCATGGTACTCAAGAAGATGCTGAAAGCGATCCAAATGAATAAAACAAACTTGAAATGCATAAAAAGTGCAAACAATAGTTAAAACAAGTAAACCGATGACCTTAAAAGCGTTATCGGTTTTTTTATGCTCGAAATCAACAAGTCTCTATAAAAAGATATTCTTTTCCATATTTAAATCAATGCATATGACCTGAATAATTCATACCTCTAATTTCAGAGGCCAGTTTATTATGTTTCTGTTATATTTTGCAGTTTTTCTATTATATACATTGAGATATTTCAAT
>NZ_JBHYKZ010000011.1:0-74471 GCF_042741995.1 Aerococcus sp. NPDC058936
TAACTTTATGATAATGGAGATTCCTCTTTTTTTGTAAAAAAAATATAGAACCAATGACTTTTTTGAAGTCATCAGTCCTATATATTGTAGAGCCTATTTTTGAAAAGGGAGGCGAAAGCTTCTCTTTTTTCGTTTATGCATTTTATATTCTCTTAAGATTATCCTAAAATAAACATTAAGGATAGAAATGCATAGATAAACATTACAAATTAACTTTAGACTTTGTTATAATAAATACCATATGTAAGTGAAGGGATGGATAATATTGCGACGATTTTTTGAAAATAAAAAATTAATTGTCCTGCTTGTTAGTGTCATCACTTCATTCAGTATGATTGCCTACTCAATATTTAGTCAATCACAGATGCCCAAACCAATCTTATGGGTGAATGATGTGACCGCTGTTGTGGGTAGATTTGTTTCTACACCTACGAATGCGATGATGCGCTTTACAGATTCAATTAACGATTTAATGAACACTTATGAAGAAAACCAACGATTGAAAAGCCAAATTTCTTCGCTTGAGGAACTAGAGGCTCAAAATGAGATATTACAAAGTGAGAATGAAGAATTATCTGCCTTACTAGACTTACAACCGTCTTTGGTGGGTAAAAATGTAATTGCTTCATCTGTTATTTCTAGATCACCTGATACTTGGTTAGACTCTATTACAATTGATGTAGGGGCCAATAGTGGCGTTGAGAAGAACATGTCTGTAATGACTGAGAGTGGTCTTGTTGGGCATGTAACTGAAGTATCTGCTACTAGTTCTAAAGTTCAGTTACTAATTACTGAAAATAATCAAATGACGAATGTTGCTGTCAGTATTCAAACGGATGATGGTATTGTGTCTGGTATTTTATCCGACTATGATGAAAAATCACAGGAATTGATTCTTGAACAAGTGCCGAAAGATGCTCAAATTTCTGAAGGTAACACTGTGACAACAAGTGGGCTTGGTGGAGTATCTCCAGAAGGGTTAATTATTGGTGAAGTAACCTCAGCTTCATCTGATAACTTTGGCTTGTCTCAGTCTGTTAGAGTAAAACCAGCTGCTGACTTTAAAGATATCCGAACTGTATTGGTTGTCATGACTTTGAATAACTCTTCAAGCGACTCATCTGCTGATAGTGAGGACCAAGCTGATGAATCATCTTCTGCCTCTTCAGCTAGTGATGAGTAGGGGAGGTCAGTATGTTACATTTTTTTAAGAATAACTTTTTGATTCCAAGTTTTGTATTCTTAATTCTATTGTTAGATGGTAGTGTCATGACCATGCTATCCTACAGTTTAGGTAGTGAGAACTTTCAAATCAGTCCCCAGTTTACGCTAATGGTGATCACCTTACTCGCTGTATATTTAATGAATGATACGAATATATTCTTAGTGAGCATTGTCATAGGTTTTATATACGACGCCTATTATTCTTCAATCTTGGGTGTGAATTTATTCCTATTTCCGATAATCGTCATTCTAACTAGGGCTGTCATTAAAAAGTTCCCAATGAATTTTTATACAATCTGGTTGTGGCTATTAATTGTTTATACTGGTTATACGCACTTTATCTATGCCTTGTATTATTTAATCGATATACATAATAGCGCCTATAATTACTTTTTAAGCCAAAACTATATACCATCATTATTATTCAATGCCTTCTTAGGATTTATTTTTATTTGGCTAATTCAGAAATTAGTGATTTGGTTTGAAAAATAATGCTTGATTAAAAATTAAAAAATGATTATAATGAATTTACAAATATGAAAAGTGTTGATTGGAAGAGGTTACGAACCTTTTATTAAAGAGAGCCTAGCGAAGCTGAGAATAGGTATAAAAATCGTATCTACACACCCAAGAGCAAATTATTAAAAATAATTCGTGCGTGAGCGTTAATCACAGTGTCAAGTTTGACACGCAGAGATAGTAATCGTGAGGTTACTATGAAAAAAGGTGGAACCACGTTTATTTCACGTCCTTTTATACCAACGGCGTTTGGTGTAGAAGGGCGTTTTTTTTATTCAACTGGAGGGTGGAAGTAATGAAGAATTTTACATTTAGTAATCTATTATTATCAATTATTTTATCGTTAGGATTAGTGTTTGCTGTAGGACAAACATCAGTTAGAGCAACGGAATCTGAGGATACGAGCGGCGAAACTTATGTTATCGGTTTAGACGATACATTTGCGCCAATGGGTTTCCGTGACGGGTCAGGTGAATTAGTCGGCTTTGACATCGACCTGGCCAATGCTGTAGCTGACCTATATGGTTGGAATTTAGAGTTTCAACCAATTGATTGGGCGATGAAAGAAACTGAGTTAAATTCAGGGAATATCGATATGATCTGGAATGGTTATGGCATCACACCGGAACGTGAAGAAATGGTTTTGTTCTCTGAACCTTATATCGAATCTGGTCAAACGGTTATTAGTAAAAAAGGTTCGGGTATTGAGGAACTTTCAGATTTAGCGGGTAAAACAATAGCCACTCAATCTGGGTCTACAGCCTTAACATTTATGCAAGAGTGGCCAGAAGACCTATACAACCAATTAGCTGATGAACCCGTCTTATATCCTTCATACAATGAAGTATTTGCTGATTTGGATGCTGACCGTGTGGATGCTATCTATGCTGGGGATATTTATTCTCGTTATACCTTAAATCAAAAAGGGACTTTGGATGAATATGAGTACTTTGTAGATGAAACATCTATCGAACCGATGGGTGTTGGTTTCAGAAAATCTGATACCGAATTAAAAGAACAAGTGGATGCGGGGATTGAAGAGTTAAGACAAAATGGTACATATGATGAAATTGAAGCGAAATGGTTTGGTGAAGATTCAGAATCCACGGGCTCATCAAATATTGTGATGACAGTATTACCATCATTATTAAACGGATTAAAACTCACTTTACTTTTATTTGCAATCGTATTAGTCATTTCAGTACCAATCGGTTTCTTAATCGGAATCTTACGTGTCTTTGGACCAAAATGGTTACAAGGAATTATTGAAGCTTATGTTTTCATCATGCGTGGTAGTCCACTAATGCTTCAATTGATGGTGATTTTCTTTGGTTTACCATATATTGGTATCGCTATGGATCGATTCCCAGCAGCTGTTCTTGCATATGTGATTAACTATGCTGCTTATTTTGCAGAAATCTTTAGAGGTGGTATTTCAGCAGTGCCGGACGGTCAATATGAAAGTATTTCGGTATTAGGTATTGGTAAAATCCGTGGTTTTAGAAGAATTATCTTACCACAAGTAGTAAACATTGTATTACCTTCAATTGGTAACGAAGTGATTTCCTTAGTTAAAGATACTTCATTAGTATATGTTATCGGTCTTGGCGAGTTACTAAGAGCCGGAAATATCGCAGCGAATACCTATGCATCGCTAGCACCATACTTAGTTGCGGGAGCTATATACCTAATCGTCACAGCAGGACTCACATTCGTCTTACGCAAATTTGAAAACCAATTGAAATGGTAAAAGGGAGGTCATCGTATGTCATTGAAAGTATCAGGACTAAATAAGGCTTATAAGGATAACCAAGTTATTAAAGATTATAATTTTGAAATCAACCCAGGTGAAGTGGTGATATTACTAGGTCGTTCAGGGACAGGTAAAACAACATTTATGCGTATTATCAACAATCTTGAAGAAGCTGACCGCGGCACGATTGAAATTAACGGCAAAGTCTTATCAAAAGACAACGGCACTAAAGCAGTCTATAGTTCAAATAGTGAACGCCGTGCTTATCAAAATGAATTAGGAATGGTTTTCCAGGATTATCAATTATTTCCGAATTTAACCGTAATTCAAAATCTGATTGAAGCCCCCTTAGCACAAGGTCTGAAAAATAAAGCAGCATTGATTGAAGAGGGTAAAAAATTATTAGCAGATGTTGGTTTATCTGACAAAGCAGATGTATTCCCATCCACATTATCGGGTGGACAGAAGCAACGGGTAGCAATTGCTAGAGCGTTAATGTTAAACCCAAGTGTATTGTGTTTTGATGAACCTACTTCAGCTTTGGATAGAGAATCAGCGGATCAAATCGGTGGTTTGATTACGGCCTTAGCTAAAGAACAAGGCAAAGCCATTCTGATTGTTACCCACGATACAGTCTTTGGTAAACAGATTGGGACAAGAATTGAATCATCTACTGCATTCGCCAAATAGTCCAAAGAAGGTTTTATCAACTTTTTAACTTAATTATGATGATTTTCTTGACGGGGTTAGGTTAATTTGGTAATATATATGATGTTGTAAAAAGTGTGAGCACCACACTGCAACCGCACATGATATCGTATATTAAGCGTCGAAAAGACCACGTGTCGTGGCGAGTCTAAGTCTATATAAGGAGGTGCGTTAGATGTACGCAATTATTAAAACTGGTGGAAAACAAATTAAAGTTGAAGCTGGACAAGCTATCTACATTGAAAAATTAAATGCAGAAGCAGGAGAAAAAGTTACTTTTGATCAAGTAGTTTTTGTTGGTGGTGACGATGTTAAAGTAGGAACACCTTTAGTTGAAGGTGCGACTGTTGAAGCAACTGTTGAAAAACAAGGTCGTCAAAAGAAAGTAACAACTTTCAAATACAAAGCTAAAAAAGATTCTCACCGTAAACAAGGTCATCGTCAACCATACACTAAAGTTGTTATCGACTCAATCAACGCTTAATTAAAAGTGTGATGACATGATTCAAGCAATTTTTAAAACTGACGAGAAAGATCAATTTGTTAGCTTTGAAGTTTCTGGCCACGCATTTGCTGGTGAATATGGGCAAGATGTTGTCTGTGCAGGCGTATCCGCAGTAGTTTTATCAACTGTGAATAACCTGACACGTATGGCAAGTATCGAACCGCTTATTGAAGCCGATGAAGAAAATGGCGGTTACTTGTATGTTGAGTTAACCAAGGATCTCTCTACGGAGCAGGGTCAACTTGCTCAAATGTTATTAACAAGTTGCTATTTGGCCTTGTCTGAAGATATTGAAGCCAATTACAGTGACTTTATACATGTATCCAAAACAACGAAATATTAGAGGAGGTTATCCCATGTTGAAATTTAATTTACAATTCTTCGCCCACAAAAAAGGGGGCGGGTCTACTGCCAACGGTCGTGACTCTCAAGCAAAACGTTTAGGTGCTAAACGTGCTGACGGTCAAGAAGTTTCAGGTGGTTCAATTTTATACCGTCAACGCGGTACTAAAATTTACCCAGGTGTAAACGTAGGACGCGGTGGAGACGATACTTTATTTGCTAAAGTTGATGGAATCGTTCGTTTCGAACGTAAAGGCCGTGACCAAAAACAAGTATCAGTTTATCCAGTAGCTGCTGAATAAATCGTTGATATATCAACATTTATAGGCTGTCTTATTTCCCCAAGGGGCAGATAAGGGGCAAACTACTCCGCAATGTTCAAATTGAGCATTGCGTTTTTTTGTTGTGCTCGCATTTTTTTCGTAAAGTGAGCATATACTTTATCTATCATCTTAGTGTCAGCATGACCTACTTGTTCAGCGATTATTTCCTTTGATACGCCGTTCTGAACAGCTAGAGATATAAACGTATGTCTAAAGTAATGGGTGCTCACAGGCTTGCTTATAATGCCTTTTAAGCTAACGTTCATCTGTGCAGGTCTAATAGGATATCCAGTATTGCCTACAAATAAAAGTCGTTGTTCTCTATTTTTATTCGTTTCTAACATTTTCAATTTAGCGTGTTGGATTTGTTCAGTTAACGCCTTTTTCACATCATCATTAAAAAATACCACACGATCGTCACCGTTTTTAGGAGCGGTAAATATTTTATGGTCATGGTCATAATTCTTGCTGACAACAATCGTGTGTTCTTCTAAATTAACATCATCAAAATTCAAAGCCACCATTTCACTAAACCGCATACCTGTCCCAGATTGTATGATTGCCATACGAGCATATTCTTCATTATCTTCACTTTTAAAATAGTCGATAATTTGATTTAGTTCATCAGGCTCTAGGTATTTTAATTTATTCTTTTCAGACCGATTGATTTTAGGCACTTCTAGCAGGTCTAGCAACATATGTTGGTCAATCCCTTTATACTTCATAGCAAATTTTATTACTTGTTTCAATGTGTTGTTGGCGAGTACAACTGACGAATATTTATATCTACCATCTGTTAACAACTCTAAATAATAGTTATTAATCATATTTGCTGCTAATTTTTCAAATTTAACGTTACCAAATTTATTGGTTAACAACTTTATATTGTTAGCTGTTCGCTGGGCAGTCGACTGTTTAACATTTTGCTTGTGTACTTTAAACCAATCATTTGCAATATCCTCTAAAGCTAAGCCACTTTGTGGTGCGTTTATTAATTCTTCAATTCGTTGATTTAATATTGCAGTAGCTTGCTTCCTAGTGCTTGCTGTGTTCTTTTCCATTGTCACGCTTACACGTTCCATTTTATCTGTAAGCGGATCTTTGTATCGTTCAACAAATTTTACTTTTCCATTAGCTGTTTTTTCCGACCACATTTAAAATTTTCCTTTCTTATGTTAAAATAGGGTATACAAAAAGCACACACATAGTGCGTTTTGTTAAAACTTCAGTACCTCACTCTTCGACCGACCAAAGTGTAGAGTGGGGTTTTTTGTTAATAAAAAAGCCGATGCATTTGCATCGGCGAAACCTGCATATTAAGTGCAAGCCAAGGGAATATCCTTGTTTCCTCAAATAAATATTACCATTATTTATTCAGGTGGTCAATGCATTTGTTTATTGAAAAGAAACCGCTATGGTAATCTAAGCTATCGTCATAAAGTTGTATGTTCTTTTTGACTCGTTCCATGACAATTTTTCCTTCTTTGAATCTTCTTTGGTTTAATTCCAATGAACAATTTTTTTTATGAACAGAAAATAGGACTACTAAATCGTGTATTTTGTGATATTGGATGGAATTTCTGCCTATTTTAATTTCTTTTCCTAATGATACAGTTCTTTGTCTAGGTCTCTCAATTTTATCCTTA
The DNA here is from genome assembly GCF_042741995.1 of Aerococcus sp. NPDC058936. NCBI lineage: Bacteria > Bacillati > Bacillota > Bacilli > Lactobacillales > Aerococcaceae > Aerococcus > Aerococcus sp. NPDC058936. The sequence continues at coordinate 7,021 of NZ_JBHYKZ010000011.1, forward strand.
TCATTGAAAAAGTTTATAAAGTAAACATCATTATGAGCACATGAGTTTCTTATGTTCTTAATGAATTGTAAGTCTGAATGATTGATAACCTTATTGAAATCAGGATACTTGCTAATATAAAATTCAATAAATCTATTCAATGTCCCGAATTCAATTATTTCAAGAAAAACCCAAACAGATACTTCATTTTTTCGTTTTCTGTACATTTCCTTTTTATATTTATTGCCGCTAAAATGACTCATTGCTTTATTATATAAATATGGAAACTCATCTTTAAATTCATCCAAAATTGTATATCCATCTTCAGAATTATTTTTAGTCAGATGAGTCATCAAGTTTGTCTTAGAAATATGTTCAATATCAAGACACAGGTCAAATAGATAAGATCGTAAATATGTATCTATTGATGACATATCATATAGAGCCATGAAATCTAGACCTCTATATTTTCCGTCAGTTTTATAAAAGTTTTTTCTGTAGCTAATTAGCCGATAATAGTAATTTCGTTCTGATAGAATTTTAATGACATCTTCACTAGAGTGATAGTTAAAAGTTATTCCTCTATCTCTAATTTTTTCATATAAACCTTTAAAAGACTCTTTAGATTTCAGTTTTTCTCCTCCTAAATATGATATATTATTTTTGAAATATGAAAGTCCTATTTCAGCTCCCCAGCTATGAAGTAGGGCCGTTTTTTGTTTATTTTTTTAACATTAATTGTGTTTGTCTGTATTCAAATGCCTCAGCATCTTCGGTTACCTCGATTGCTAATTCTGTATGTGTATCTAATATTTCTTGTATTTTAGAGAAAGGGACTTTAAAGTACTCTTTTCTTTGATTAATTTGGTTAACTCTATACTTGGCTAATTTTTTATGAATTTCGTTTTCCAATCCAAATGCATTTTCACTAAAAATTAGAGCATGAATATCAAACTGGAACGGAACCGAAGCGCTACTTAATTCTCTAATTCTGTCTAGAGGCTCAAGCCTTCTGGTGACGCCTACTTTATACACATCTTCACCGAAAGAACCTATGTTAGAGATGATATATACATACCCGGCTGTCGCATGTCCTTCCCTATAATCGATATCTTCTTCTATTTCATCTAATTCTATTAACTTAGTTTCGTATTCTGTGAGTTGCCTTAGCAATTCTTCCTTATTTTCAGGGTTGGAGTCTTTCAATAAGTCTTGTACTTTTTGAATCATATTTGAATAATGTGTTCTATCTTTATTTAATTGTGCGCGTCTACTTGCAATTTCTTTTTGTAATTTTTTATCTTCTTTTTCTTTTTCTCGTTGCTCGCGCAATAACTGTTTCTCAGTTTCTTTTTGCATCTCAAATTCCGCTGCAAGGTATAATTCTTCTTTCTTTAGCTTTAAGTATGCAGGATGAATAGTTATCTCATTTCTTTTATATAGTTTATTTAGCTGAGTAAAGGTCCTTTCAATAGCCTTCACTTTACTCTCAACATTGCTGACTGTAATTTTGACAAGAAGTGCATCAGCTTCCCCATTAAAACCTCTAATCATAGCCTTAATAAGTTGGTTTTGCATAGTTTTCCCTTTAGCCGCACTGCCATTTAACTGCATAGGGTTGACAATAATCCCAGCCTTATTATCTTTTACCATTTGCTTTTCTTTATCTCTAATTGATGCTAATTTTTGCTTATATTTTTGGCTATCTGAAAATTTATATTTTCTTTCATAAAATCCATAATCCAAAATTTCTATGTCTTTTTCAGCATTAGAAATTTGATTCTTTAAGTCTTTCAATTCTGCTTTTTTCTGCGAAATCTGACTATCTAGAGCTTTTACTTTATTAGTCAAAACTTCATCAACTGGTAGCTTTTTCAAGAAATCAAACAAACCCATTACTTCCTCCCTAAATCATACCTTTGACTTTATACATATAAATAGCACTTTCCACAATATTCTCTGGTAACTCTAAATCTTCAGCTATTTCATATAATAACACAGCATCTTCACTATCTTGGTATCTAGCTATATGGTCCACAGGTATCAATTGACCGTAAGACCATCTTCGTGCCATCGCCTCATCCTTTGCATATTTATCGTAGTTAGTTATGTTCTTATGGGAAGAAGTGAAGTAATGACCGACTTCTTCTGCAACAGTTGATAATTGGGCTGATAGGGGTTTTCTTTTATTTACGTATATATGATTGCCCAAGATCATACCAGATAAATCATCGGGCATATCTTCTTCAAAATGGAAATACAGCTCATTATCATATTTAGAAATAAAATCTTCTAATTCATTCAAGTAATCACCTACTTTTTATGACGTTTTTTAATTTTCTCTATATAAGCTTGTACCTCAGCTTCTTCTTCATCGGTTAAATTATCATTCTTATGTGCTGCGATTAAGATGTCATCAGCTTCTTCAGATTTTCTTTGTTCTTCAAGTTGTTCCTCTGCGAATTTAAAAACTCTCTTTTGTCTAACAGGTTCTAGATCATTGTATATAGTGTTAATATCACTTAATTGAGTCTCCTCTTTTGAGAATCCTAAAATATAAGCAGATTCTAAATCAAGAGCTTTAGCAAAATCATCTACTTTATTTAAGGGAAATTCTCGTGTGCGATTAAAATATCTAGATATTGCTGATTTAGCCATATTAACGCGTCTAGCAAGTTCACTAATTGATAGACCTTTTTCTTTAGTTCGGTTTTCTATAATAGTAACTATTTCTTCGTTGGTCCTCATTTTGTAACCTCCTCAAATCTTGTTGGTTTGATTATAACACCGTTCCCAAATGGATACAATAAATAAGTTTAAGAAAGCATAAAAAATATTTTTTAAAACAAATTGTTGACATTCGAGAACAAACGGAGTATATTTATGTTGTTCCCGAAAGAGAACAAGAAGCGAAAGGAGGTATCTTATGAAACTTAATTTAAAAAGATTACGAGCTGAACGCATTGCACAAGGTCTGTCTCAAGAAGAAATGGCTCATCTAATGGGCTGGAAAAGTCGTGGAGCATACGCTAAACGAGAAAATGGCTTCGTTAATATTGGCGCTGATGAATTGGCTCATATGGCAGAAATTTTAGGATATGAAGCGGATGATTTAGGGATTTTTTTTACAGTAAACGTTCCCAAAAGAGAACAGTTGATTTGAAAGGAGCATAAAGATGAACGAAATTAACTTATTCAATTTACAAGAAAAAGAAGATGGTTCTGTTGCTGTAAGTGGTAGAGAATTACATGAGTTTTTAGAAATTGGTACACCATATGCAAAATGGTTTGAACGGATGACTGAATATGGTCTTGAAGAAAATACAGACTATATAGTGACGGACATTTTTGTCCCTAACTCAAAAGGTGGAAAACAAATACAAATTAACCATGCCTTAACAATCGACACTGCAAAAGAAATCTCGATGATCCAGAGAAATGAAAAAGGCAAACAAGCACGTCAATACTTTATCCAGGTAGAGAAAGCTTGGAATAGCCCAGAAATGATTATGAAGCGAGCATTGCAGATTGCTGACCGTAAAGTTATTGATTTACAAGAGCAGATAGCTTTGGACAAGCCAAAAGTGATTTTCGCTGATGCAGTATCAGCAAGTCACACCAGTATTTTGGTGGGTGAGTTATCCAAATTGCTGCGACAAAATGGTGTGGACATTGGTCAAAACCGCTTGTTTTCTTGGTTGCGTGAAAACGGGTTTTTGATTAGGAGAAAGGGTACTGACTTCAATATGCCGACTCAAAAGTCAATGGACCTAGAGTTATTTGAAATCAAGGAACGGACGATTAATAACGCTGATGGTTCTATTCGTACGACACGTACACCTAAGGTAACTGGAAAAGGGCAGCAGTATTTTATTAATAAATTTCTGAAAGAGTTAGAAATAGTTTCGGGGGTGTAGGCATGGAAGTGGTAAAAGTAAGGGCTATGCACAGTCCATATGTGTACGCCAAAGACATCAAGGTGCTAATTAATCAGAAAAACGTATCAAACTTCTTACGAGATTTCAGAGAATTTGTAGATGAAAATCCAACTTATTTTAGTCCATATCGTGGCTATCACAAGCGCACAGGAAAAGATTCACTTTATGATGTGATTCCGATTCTATGGTTTAACGAGAATAAGGAATTTGCGACTGCAGGAAGTAGAACCGTGACATTTAAGCAAGATTTACCAAGATTAAAAGAATTAGTAGAGATACACACATACAAAGTGGGGGAAATGTAAAAGATGAAAAAGACAATAAAAACACTCGCTTTAATCGCAGTAACTGTTACAGCAGTCAAAGCTTTCAAACGAGTGAAATTCAACCATTACTTAACTCAATACAAAGAAAATGGGAAACAAATAGCTGAATCTTGGATTCAATTAGATTGTGATGACTATTACCACACATTTTCTAGTAAAAAGATTGTTTTAAATTAAATTTTTTTCCATTTACGACCTTTTTCTTGGGTAGGTGGTAAACGGTCACCTTGATCAATGGTTACTTGTCTACCTTTTGGTACAGATCCACCTCTAGGCCCGACTTCCTTATACTCTCCTGGACGTTTATTATCCTCTCCGGGTTTGTACAATTGCTTTGGCATGGTTGTCACCTCATTTCTTTATTTAGTCACATCGCTCAGTTGGTAGATGGGTCGATATGCTAATTACAGTATAACAAGGTAAATAATATTAATCAATATATAGTGATGATGGTTGATTTCTAATACAACATATAGGGGGTTAAGAATTGATTAGTAGAGAATTAATACTAAATTTTATTAAAAATAACGAGTTAAGCACTCGACAGATAGCGTTAAAAGCTAATATCAGCTCACAAAACCTATATAACTTTTTAAATGGAAAACTGAAAAGTATGGATGTTAACACAGCATTCAAGTTAGCAGACGCATTAGGCGTTGATATTAACGAATTTAGAGAGGATGAGGAAGATGAATCACGATAGTAAGAAGTTTCTATATTGGTCAGTTGTCACAGTTGCATATTTTATCGGTTGGGTATCGGCAATTGAATTCAACTTCAATGGTTTCATTACAACACTGCTATTTTGGGCTTTAGTTGGGAATGCATATAGGACCTATCAATATGCTAAGACGGCAGATTTATTTGTTGGATTTGAGGAGGACTAAATATGAAAACAAAAACAATTGATTGGATTAAAGAGCAGCGCCAACAACAGATTGAAATATCAGTGAAAGCATATGCTGAAAGTGGCGATGTGGTGCATTTAGAAGATATAGAAGCTATCAATGAGCACTATGATGAAATTCTAAAAGATATGCAGATATCTAGTTACTTTCACGCAAGAAATTTTTCATAAAAAAAGCACCTACGGCAATAGGTGCTAAATAAAACTTAAGTTAAGGAGATTATATCATGCAAATTAAATTAAACAAAATGAGTATTAGAAATTTTAAAGGCATTCAAGCTTATGATCTTACACCAGAGGGTGAACCAGTAAATGTTCAAGGCGATAACGGTACAGGTAAGACAACGCTGTATGATGCATTCTTATGGGCGCTATTCGGTAAGAATTCAACTGATCAGTCAGATAGTAAATTTGACTGGAAACCATTAGATAGTCAAGGAAACGAATTACATCACCTAGAAACAGAAGTGGAATTGCTGCTTGATGTCGGTGGCCAAGAAAAGAAACTAAGTCGGATGATTGCAGAAAAATGGACCAAAAAGCGTGGGTCAATTGAAGATACATTTTCTGGTCATAGCACCACATTCAAGATTGATGATTTGTCAGTTAAGAAGAAAGAATATACCGACTATTTAGATGACTTAATTGGTGAAGAACGCTTTAAGTTATTAACCAACGTTAACTACTTCCCTGAGGTCCTTGATTGGAAGAAACGTCGTGAAGTCCTAATTGAAATGGTTGGAGATATTACCGATGCAGATGTTATTGCTTCAAATAACGATTTAAAGCCACTTTCAGAGCTTTTAAAGGGCAAGTCAGCAGAAGAACTAATGAAACTAACTAAACAGCAAATGAAGCAAGCTAATGACGATATCAAGGCATTACCGAGCCGAATTGATGAAGTGGATAGAAGTTTGCCTGACTTAACTGGCTTAGATAGGAAACAGCTACATACTGATGAATCAGCTAAAGAACAACTAATCAGTCAGTACCAAGAAGATATCGCAAATATCAAGAATGGCGATGGTCAAAGTAAGTTGAAAAATGACTTGGCTAACAAACAACTAGAATATCGTGAAGCATTATCTGACTATAAAGACCAACTAAAAGAAGAATATTCTGGCTTTGAGGAAATGCTGCAAGCTAAACAAACTGAAAAAAATGAGCTAGCAATGCAGTTAACAGAGGCTAACAACAAGATACAACAAGCTAACTTTAACCTTAAAAATGTCACAAAAGAGATTGAAGCCACAACAGCAGAAAAAGACCGCTTATCTAAACAGTTCTTTGAGGTCAGAGATGAAGTAATGCCTAGCTTTGATGAACATCGAACAACATGTAAGATGTGTGGCCAAGAATTACCTGGTGATCAAATTGAAGAAATCAGAGCAAACTATCAAAAAGAAGTAGAAGAATTTAATCAAGATAAAGCTACAAAGCTTGAAGATATCCAAGTAAAAGGTAAAGAAAAAGCCATGAAAATCAAGGATCTCGAAGAAACGGTTGAATCATTTGAAAAACAGAAATTGGATATCAATAGTGCAATTGGAAAGCTTGAAAAAGGTATCGCTGATATAGATGAATCTATTGCCCAAATTCAAACAGAAATCAAATCTATTAAAGATGACCAAAAACCGTTTGAGGATACTGAACTTGGTCAAAAGCTAACTAAAGAAGGTAAAGACATTCAAGCCAAAATCGATGCGGGTGATGCTAACCATGAAGATGATATCGCGTTATTAAACGAGAAAATCGACATCGTTAAGGCTGAATTACTCCTTATAAATGATGACCTATATAAGTTCACTACATACGCTAATCAATATAAACGTAAACAAGAGCTTATCGATAGCGAGAAAGAGATTTCAGCACACTATGGGGCGTTACAAACGCAACTTTACCTGTTAGAAGAATTCACCAGAACAAAAGTCAATCTTCTAACTGATGCGATTAATGAAAAATTCAAGTTCGTTAAATTTAAGTTGTTTGAAGAAAACATCAACGGTGGCCTTGAAGAAATTTGTGAGCCAACGGTTGACGGTAACAACTACTCAACAGGATTGAATAACGCAGCACGAATCAATGCAGGTCTAGATATCATCAACACCTTAATGGACTACTATGAAATTAAAGTGCCGGTATTCATCGACAATGCAGAAGGTGTAAATGAGCTAATCGACATTGACACACAACTCATCACTTTATCAGTTTCAAAACATAAAAATCTAAATGTATCTGAATTTTAGGAGGAATTAAAATGGCAAATAATCAATTAGCAAACACAAAAATGTCGTATGAAGTAAATGGTGAACAAGTCGAACTAACAATGAATACGGTTAAGCAATATCTAGTTCAAGGTCAAGCAGATAAGGTCACTGACCAAGAATTAGTAATGTTTATGAATCTATGTAAGTATCAGAAACTAAATCCGTTCTTAAAAGAGGTTTATCTTGTTAAGTATGGTAATAATGCTCAAAACATTACTAGCAAAGAAGCTTTTATGAAACGTGCGGAAAATCATCCTAAATACGATGGATTTAAAGCTGGAATTATTGTAATTAACAAAAGTAATGGTGAGCTAAATCGTAGAGAAGGTACTTTCCATTTGGAAAACGAAACCCTAGTTGGTGGTTGGGCGCAAGTATTTAGAGAAGATAGAAAATATCCAACTATTGCTGAAGTAAGTATGAAAGAATATTCAAAAAATCAATCTACTTGGAAAGACATTCCATCAACAATGATTCGTAAAGTAGCTTTAGTACAAGCTTTGCGTGAAGCATTCCCAACTGATTTAGGGGCAATGTATACAGAAGAAGAATCACAACCAATTCGTCAAGATGTAACGCCAACTGTTGATGATTCCGTTCAACAAGAAATCGAACAGAACGCAAATTCAGAAGAACTTGATTTTACTGAAGGAGAGATTGTAGATCCATTCCCTATTCAAGAAGAACCACATGAAGTACCTAAACAAGCTAATAATATTAAACCAAAAATAGAAAACACAAATCCTAACTTTGAAACAGTATTACCAGGGTTCTAATCATGCTAGAAATCGAAACATTTGGATCCAATTCTACAGGTAACTGCTATCTCTTAAAAGACGGTAGCAGTCACTTGTTACTAGAAGCAGGTATACAACCAAAAAGGATGCAACTAGATTGGTCAAAAGTAGAAGGAGTGCTAATAAGTCATGAACACCAAGATCACGCCAAATACGCTAGGGATATCGTTAACAGAACAGCGGCAGACATATTTTGCTCAGCGGGTACAGGAAGTGTACTCAGCGGTGTACCAAGCCACAGAGTCAATCATGTTGAAGCTAAGAGAAATTTTACCACCGATAATTGGAAAATTATGCCGTTTGACATTGAACACGACGCTAAAGAGCCTTTGGGTTTCCTCATCGAAACGCCGTCTGGCCAAAGAGTGTTGTTTGCGACAGACACATACTACATTCGATATAGATTTACTGGCATCACTCATTTAATGATTGAGTGTAATTACAGTCTAGAAATTTTAGTACGTAATTATCAGCATAGAAAAATTGATAAAAAGCAGCGTAATCGGATTATTACAAGTCACTTTGAATTAAACAATGTAAGACAATTTTTGCAATCTAATGACTTGTCAAAATTACAAGAAGTTCACTTGTTGCATTTGAGTGATAGAAATTCAGATGCAGAGCAGTTTAAACGAGAAATACAGGCGATTGTAGGCGTTCCAACCTACATAGCAGAATAGGAGGAGGTGAAGGTATGGCCAAGAGAGTAGTTAGCACAGTATTTTGGGAAGATGAGAAGGTAGTTGATATGTTTTCGCCAGAGGATAAGTATTTCATGCTTTACCTGCTGACTAATCCCAGAACAACATCAATAGGCATATATGCGCTACCAGTCAAGATAGCAGCATTTGACCTTGGCTATTCGATTGATTCAGTAAAGGTTCTGCTAGAGCGATTTGAGAACAAATACAAGATGATTGTGTACTCAAAAGAGCAACAAGAAGTAGCGGTACTGAATACTTTGAGATATTCAATTTCAAAAGGTGGTAAGCCCATTGAAGATATGGTTTTACGTGAGATTGAAAAAGTTAAAAACATCAGTTCTTTAGAAATGACTCATAGCCGAATGATTGAATGGTGGTCAATTTCTGGACGGGATATTGATTTTAAGATTAAAGAGATCTTTGAAAAAGAGATTTTTAAAAGAAAAGAAGCAAAAGAAAATAATACTAATAATAAAGCTAATACTAATACTAATACCGATACGGTCGACGTATCGTGCAACGATTCGCTAACCGATACGTTAGAAAATTCGGTAGCACCATCGGAAGAACAGGTTGGTGTCATCGGTGCCATTGATTTTTACCAACAGAATTTTGGTGTCTTGAATCCTTACACTAGCCAACAAATAGTTGATGCAATAGATACCTTTAACGATGACATTGTCATTAAAGCTATGCAGATAGCTTTAGATAATAACGCACGTAACTATAACTATGTTCGAGCCATTTTAAAGAAATGGTACGAAAACAATGCGACAACCATTGATGATATTGATGCACTAGAACTTGAACACAAAAATAAACAAGCTAAGAAGTCATATGGAAAGTCACAAAAAGAATCTGTAGCACCAAAATGGCTAAACCAAGAAACAAGACAAGAGAAATACCAAGGCAAAGAATCAGCTATAGAACCAAAACAAGTTAGTGATGATGAAATTGCAGCATTAGAAAAATTAAAGAGTTCAGTATTAGGGGGAGAATAAAATGGCAAAAATCATGATTAGCTCAACAGCAGGAAAAGTAACTTTTGAAGCAGAAGAAATTACACAAAGAAAGGTAATGCTGCTATTACAGTTAATTGGCACCCAAGATGAGCCGACTGTAACCATTGATACAAAAGCTTTTGAAGAAAAATTTGTTCCAGAAAAAGAAAAAGAAAAAGAAGAAATGGAACATGACAAAAAGTGGTACGAATATGGCGATTCGGTAAAAGTGGCGATTGATTGCCCTGCATGTAACACAAAACAACAAGTTTATGGTCGATATGGAAATCGCTATACAAAATGCCCAGATTGCTTCACAAAATTACACAATGATCCCGCCACAGTTGAAGGATTTGGAGTGAAAGACGATGAAGGCAATTTCTATTCAGCTAATTCTATTCACTACACAGATGATGAACAAAGAGAGTTAAAGAAAGTGTTTGGTAATGATGGCGAATAAAGAGATCATCATTCCTTACGAATTAATGGACTTGAACACATATATAAACAACAACAGGGCTAATCGCATGAAAGGTGCTAAATCAAAACGAGCATTTACAAGGTTATGTGCGTTGTCAGCTAAAGCAGCGATGAACCAAGGCCTTGAAATCAAAGAAGATGAAATGCCTATTGATTTGCATTTTAAATGGTATGTGCCAAATAGAAAAAAAGATAAAGATAATATCGCCTTTGGTAAGAAGTTCATTTTGGACGGCATGCTAAAGGCGGGGTTGCTTGAAAATGACGGTTGGAAACAGATAGGCAATTTCAGAGATTCGTTTTATATCGACAAAGAAAAGCCAAGAGTAGTAGTGGAAATTGAAGGAGTAAGCAAATGAATGCAGATAACACAATAATTTTAAACGGACGACTAACAAGAGATGTAGAGCTATCGCATATGCAAGACGGCAAGGCAGTAGCTAAGTTTACAGTGGCCGTTAACAGAGCGTACAAGGATGCCAATGGCGATAGACAAGCTGACTTTCATAATTGCGTGATCTTTGGAAATCGAGCTGAGGCAGTTGCTAACTATTTCCACAAAGGCGACATGATAGGAGTAGCTGGTGAACTGAGAGATAACAACTATGAAAAAGATGGTGTGCAGCACTATAACAAACAGATTGTTGTAGATAGTTTTGGATTTAGAGGTCAGAATAGCCAAAATAATAACGCTAGTGGCTCTCAAAACAACAACGTGGGCGAATACAACCAACAAACACAAAGCACCGCACAGGGGCAGTATGGAGCAAATAACGCTAGTCAGTTTGGTGGTTTTGCTAATCAACAAAATAGCATCAACGTCACAGATGATCAGTTACCGTTTTAGGAGGGTAGAATATGAATTACTTATCAACTAGAGATTTATACAAATTACTGTCTTTTGAATTTGACATGACCCAAACCAAAATGCGTGAAGATTGTGAAGTAAGGATGTTCCTTTGGCATAAAGACGAAGATATTAAGGATATGCTACCTAAAATTGACAAAGGATTAGCCCAGCTTTTTGGACATGATTATCGTAGTCCTGAAAACATCAGGAAGTATGAGCGCCACAGAGACATTGCACGCGATATTGACCCGAATATAATCGCTCAATACCGAATTAATAATGGCTATAGCATTAGTAAACTAGCAAGTTTAGCAGACATACCATACGAAACTGTCCGCAAAATAGAAAGTTCAATTTCAGAGATTTCATCTTGGAGACAATATCAGAATTTAGCAGCGATTATTGGCAATGATTTATTAAAAGCTGATAGCAAGTATAAAGAGCGAAAAGACAAAAATCGCAAGCCTAAGAAGAAATCAATTACATTTAAAAATATTGCAACAAGAGGTTCAAAACTAAGTTGGGAAATGGGACATAAGGTTGTGTATTAGGAGGCAAATAATGGTGAGTAAAGTTAGTTTAGAAGATCCATTGACACATTTAAGACGTGAAAGAGAACGATGCTTAAGCGAACGAGAATTATACGAATCCCGTCTGTTTGACTTAATAGACACGGTGATAGTAATTAATCAGACTATTTTAAATTATGACAAAGCCATTGAAAAATTAGAGGAGGAACAGCAACAGGAAAGGGAGCGTGAGAGGGAATGAGGGATATTAAGTTTAGAGCGTGGGACAACGGAATGGAAATGATGGTCTACCAAGGTGATGATGAAATCTATATCTGTTTTGACGGTGAGAAGTGGAAGTTGCTTGATTACTATAGAACGCATTGGGAAACAGATGAATATGGTATGAGTGAAATTGAACAGCCGTGGGAAGTTGAAAATATTGAACTCATGCAATACACAGGGTTAAAAGATAGTAACGGTGTTGACATATACGAGGGCGATATTATCAGAGGAATGGATGTGTTATCGGCTAGAACAGGCGGTAGGGTAGATGACAGAGAAGTAGTAGGACAAGTTGTCATTGATAGCTCATCAGTTTGGGGATTTTCTATTGTGGTGTATGAAACTGAATACCATTTAAATGACTTTTTAGAAAACGACCAAGAAGCGAAAGTCATCGGAAATATCTACGAAAACCCAGAATTATTGGAGGACTAACGATGAAACACCCAGACATTGAAAAATTAAAATATCAAGCATTGTTGGATCGCATCGAAGAATTAGAGAAACGTGTAGAAGAATTGGAGAAAAAGAAAAATGACAACTAAACAAAAAGTTATCACACTACAAGTTATCGCCGCTGTATACATAATCGGTAGTACGATCTATAACAATTTAGACGGTATTGACTGGTTATCAACAACAACAGGTATGCTAGGACTGATTGGGAATATGTTCTTGGTTTGGAAATCAAAAACTACTTTCGCCTTTAATATGACAAACAACGTGCTTGGTTTCGTTTTAAATTTCCAAAACCGCTTTTTCGCAGAAGTAGGGATGAACGTGTGGTACTTTGGGACACAACTTTTTAAAGGTATCCCGTACTTTAAAACAAACACGGACGAAGCAGGGGAAGTTATCACTGATGGTGTAACAAACAAGAAAGCACTGGCTAAACAAGTAACAATCGGATTCGCTGCTATGGGTCTGTTCTCACTATTACTAAAAGGAAATATGGTGTTCTTGGATAGTTTCCAAAATGGTATAGCAATTGCTGCTCAAAACAGAAATATGGGTGGTAAAGCAGACGGGTGGTTATTATGGATAGCTTCAAACTTGATCAACATTGTTGTGTGGGGTTGGGTAGGTAACTGGGTTATGGTAGGTAGTTTTATTGCATACGCAATCAACGCCTATGCTGGATATCTAAATTGGAGTGATTAATATGGGCTTAATAACACAAATACTAGTGTGCATTGGCGCTTTTGCCCTAATTGTCGTGGTAGGTACTTTTGTAGGGATACTACTTGTTACGGTAGAAGACATCATTGCAGAGCGTGAGCAGGAAAGGGAAAGATCAAAATGGCGTACAAAAAAGTAACGGTAATTCAAGGGAAATCAGGTTGCTTAGAAATAGACGGGGAAAGTGCCTATGAGCATGTAGATAGACAGGTTAAATCTAATAAGCAAGATATCTATGTAAACGAGGATATCGGTAGTATGGTGACTGAGAGAATCATTAGGGCAAGTGATATTGAAGCGTACTATGTTAAGGATGTAATAAACTAGAAGGAGTGTTGGCATGCTATTTCCAGAAGTTGATGAAAAAGCTACAAAAGAAAAAGTGGATAGTTTACTAAAGAACTATCATAAGATTAGACGTCTGTCAGGCATGCCAATTGAGCAGAAGGTCACAGCAACATACAGCCTAGATCCGAAAAGCTTTACGGGTATGAATTCAAGCGCAATTGAGAATGGGACTATTAAGAAATTAGATGCAGTTAGCTTATATCGAGATATCAATGCTGCAATTAATACCTTGGATGCTTATTCTAGAAAACGCATATACGATAAGTACATTAATTCTACTAGGTACTATGACTATGAAGTATTTAGTGCAGAACAGATTAGTGAAGCAACTTACTATCGTGAAGTTGGTAAAGCTATGATAGAATTTGCGGAAGCTTTTCAAAGTGGTAGTTTGCTAGTTTTTGAAAATGAGTGATTATTGATTGAAAGTTGACAGAGTGGTGATTGATTATTCGTGTATTATGCTAATTGAGATAAGTAGCGATGGCTTATCTCGATTTCCTCCTTTTTTTGGATCACCATTCGTGAGATAAACGAGTAAAGTCCTTGAGCCACGGAAATGGTGCAAGGCAAAAGTTGGGCACCTCCCGACTATATATAACAGTGACTATGCTTGGTAGCGAGAATACAGCACGATTCTGTGGGTTCGATTCCCACAATAGTTATAGCAAGGCACAGTCAGCTCAAATAATGAAGCTCATTTAACCATCACTGACTAACCTTGCTTATTGAAAACTGCATAAAATGTACAGTAGGAAGTGTCGCATAGCCCTTTGAAATAAAGGTCGTGTAAGTCGACTATTCTGGTCATAGTATGTAGTTTTGAGTAATATCGCTCAGTTGGTAAGTCATCCTTAGGGGTGACTTTTTTTAATACATTGAAAGGTGGTGGGGCTATGGCCAAAGGTAAATATCAAGAGTGGGTAACTGATGAAGGGCTTTTGAAAATTGAAGGTTGGGCTAGAGATGGCCTCACTGATAAGCAGATTGCACATAATATAGGTGTTACAGAGCAAACCTTGAACAACTGGAAAAACAAATACCCTTCATTATTTGAGTCCTTAAAAAGAGGAAAAGAAGTTGTTGATAGGCAAGTGGAAAATGCTTTGTTAAAACGGGCTTTAGGTTACAACTATGAAGAAGTAACTGAAGAAGAATCTGAAGATGGTTTCAAGCGCAAGGTGGTTTATAAGCATGTTTCCCCAGACACAACAGCACAAATATTCTGGTTAAAAAACCGTAAGCCTGCTGAATGGCGTGATGTTAAACAGATTGACGGCAATATGAATGTCAACACGCAAAACCCATTTGAAGAAATTTCAACTGACGACATTAAGAAGTTGATAAGAGATGGCTAAACAGCACATTGTTATCAGACAAGCGAAATTAGAACTCGCAAGACGTGACTTCTTTTATTATTGCCATTTGACTGCACCGAGTTTCTATAAGCCAGAAAGACAGTTTCTTGTTGATTTATGCGGCGAATTTCAAGGTTTTATTGAAAATAATGATGACGATGTATTGGTTATCAACATTCCTCCCAGACACGGAAAATCACGGACGGCAGGAAAGTTTGTTGAATGGGTACTTGGTAAAGATCATTCTCAAAAGATTATGACCGGTTCGTATAACGAAACCTTATCCACAACCTTTTCAAAATCTGTTAGAAATGCCATTCAAGAAGTTAAAGCGGACGAGAACATTACTGTGCTTAACGATGTTTTTCCACAGACGGAAATCAAACGTGGTGACGGTGCGATGAACTTGTGGGGATTAGTCGGTGGTTATCAAAACTACTTAGCAACTTCCCCCGGTGGTACGGCAACAGGTTTTGGTGCAAACATAATCGTGGTTGACGACTTGATTAAAAGTGCTTTGGAAGCGAATAATGCAGCAGTTTTAGATGGCCATTGGGACTGGTTTGTAAACACAATGCTTTCACGTTTAGAAAGTGGTGGAAAAATTATCATAATCATGACGAGATGGCATTCTAAAGACCTTGCGGGTAGAGCACTAGAAGAACTACCTAAGATAGGTTACAAGGTCAGACACGTCAATATGAAAGCTTTTAACGAAGAAACAGAAGAAATGCTTTCTGACGACATTTTGAGCTTTGAAGAATACAGTCGAAAAACAAAAGCGATGTCACCGGATATCGCCAACGCTAACTACCAACAAGAGCCAATCGACTTGAAGGGTGCTTTATATTCGGGCTTTAAAACATATCGAGAAAGGCCAGAATTTAAAGAGATTGCTGCTTATATTGATACGGCAGACACTGGTAGCGATAATCTAGCAGGATTTATTTACGGCGTTACATTCGATGATGATGCTTATATCCTAGATACGATATACACCAAGGAACCGATGGAAGTCACAGAACCGTTAACAGCTCGTAAATTTGCCGAAAATTCGGTCAATGTGGCTCATATTGAATCAAACAATGGTGGACGTGGATTTGCTAGGGCTGTTGAAAGGCAATTGCCTAATAATCGCACTGTTATTTCGAAATTTACTCAATCTAAGAATAAGCAAGCAAGGATCTTATCAAATGCTACTTGGGTCATGGAACATGTTTATTTCCCAGAGAATTGGCACAACAAATGGCCAGACTTGTATAAGGACTTAATGACTTATCAGCGTGAAGGTAAGAACGCTCATGATGATGCGCCGGATGCATTAACTGGTATTGGTGAGAAGATGGGTACAGGCATCGTAATCAAAACATATAAAGGTTTTTAAGGGGGTTGAAAATGGTATTTGTATATTCACGAGAAAAGGAAATTACACCAGAAGTGGTTAACGATTTCATCAAAGAACACCAAGCAATTGTTCCACGATATGAGGAGCTAGAAAAGCTTTATAAGAGCCAAGCACCTATTCTAGAACAAGAAGATAAAGACGAATATAAGCCAGATAACCGTATTGTGGTTAACTTTGCAAAGTACGCTGTTGATACGTTCAACGGCTTTTTTATTGGTATTCCTATCAAGATTCAGCACGAAGATGAAGAAGTAACGCAAATGGTAAACGACTTTATCAATCGACAGAACCTAGACGATGTAATTGCTGAAGCATCTAAAATGTCTAGTATTTATGGCAATGCTTTTGTATATGCGTTCCAAAACGAAGAATCGGAAACGTGTGTGGTGCATAATAGCCCATTAGATATGTTTGTGGTGTATGACGACACAATAAGCAGAATGCCTTTATTTGCCGTTAGGTACTACCTAGACGAAGAAGAAACTATTGTCGGGCAGTTATTCACAGAAACCTATCAATTACAATTTAGAGCTGATGGCGAAAGTCTTGTATTTGAAAATGAAGAAGCCCATTACTTTGGCATTGTTCCTGTTATTGAATTTATCGAAAACGAAGAACGCCAAAGTTTAATAGAGCCAATTGAAACGCTTATAAATGCTTATGACAAGGCAATTTCAGAAAAAGCGAATGATGTAGACTACTTTGCTGATGCGTATCTATCAATCTTAGGCGCTGATATTGGCGATGGTATGAATAGCATTCGAGATAATCGGATCATCAACTTGTTTTCAACCAATGGCGAAATTGATGCAAAGAAAATTAAGATTGAGTTTCTAGACAAGCCAGACGGCGATACTTCACAGGAAAACCTATTGAACCGTATTGAGCGCTTGATTTATCAAACTTCAATGATTGCAAATATCAATGACGAGAGCTTTGGTAATGCTAGTGGCGTGGCTTTGAAGATGAAATTACAGCCGATGACGAACTTGGCCATCATGAAAGAACGAAAGTTTACAAAGGGTTTAAGCCAGTTATTTAAGCTTTTCTTTACTTTGCCTACCAATGTACCAAGCGGTAAGAAAGACGAGTGGAGTGGGCTAAAATACACCTTTACACGCAATATTCCAGAGAACATTGCCGATGAAGCTTCAACTGCTGTCCAGTTACAAGGGATTGTGTCAAAAGAAACGCAACTTTCTACACTATCATTTGTGGATAATGCAGCAGAAGAAATAAAGCGAATGGAAGCTGAAACAGAACAGGAATCATCAGATGGTTATAATACTGATGAAAACGGTGATTTTATTGTTGATGAAAGTGGTGAATAGCCATGGTGCACAGCAAGGAGTATTGGGAACAGCGACAAATTGACCTTTTTGCTAAACAAGACAAGAACGATGATAAATTTGTGGCTAAAATGTCCAAAGAGTATGATCGTGTTGCTAGGAACCTAGAAAAGGAAATCGCACAATATTATGCTAGATTTTCAAAAGATGATGTCATTGAATATCGTCAAATGGTTCAGCAATTGTCTGAAAAAGAGCGAACATTGTTATATCAAAACTATGATGCGTTTATGAATAAGCACCCAGATTTACGCCACTTAATGCCTGTAAGGCAGTCTATTTATAATCTGAATAGGTTAGAGGGCTTACAACTTTCAACACAACAGCAGTTACTTGAATTGGGGTTAATCGAACAGTCAGAATTTAATAAAACACTCACTAAGGCTTACGAGAATGGTTATCTGTCCAGTATGAAAGGATTAGACAACGCTCAAGCCTTTTTTCGTGTAGACCCACTTGTGATGCAGGCGACACTTGATAGCAAATGGCTAGACGGAAACAACTATTCAGATAGGATTTGGGATAACAAAACAAAGCTGATTAACACATTGAACAACGAAATACGTGATGGTTTAATCCGAGGCGATAGCTACAATATCATGATTAAAACTTTGCGACACAGAACAGACGTTGGTTTAAGCGATTCAACTAGGTTAGTCCGAACGGAATCGGCTTATATATTGAATGAAGCGAATGCTAAAGCCTTTCAAGAAGCAGGTATCTTAGAATACGAAATAACTGCTGTTATGGATGCTAGAACAAGTCCAACGTGTAGAAGCCTAGACGGCGAACGATTTAGCTTTAAAGAGCGTGTTGTGGGTGCCACAGCGCCACCTTTTCATCCGTGGTGCAGGTCGACAACTATTCCAGTTGAAAATAATTAGGAGCGTGATTCTTATGTATCTTGACTAGCAAAGTGCTGAAGGAGAATTAATATGCAAGTAACATGCGACAATTGCCATAAAGAGTACGACGTGGTCATGCGAATGGACAGAATCGGCGACATTGAAAAGAATTATTTTAAATGTACGCACTGTCAAACTGAATATATTACCGCCTGTATTGACCCAAGCCTTCGTAAAAAGCAATTGAAAGTTAAAAAGCTATATCAACAATTAAAAATGCTAAAAGGTGAAAAGGAAATAATCAAGAAAGTTAATCAGATTAATGATCTAGAAGCTGAAATTAAGGCTGATATGGCGGAATTAAAAGAGAGACTTAACCATTAGCAAACGCTAGTGGTTTTTATTTTGTCCAAGCATTGATGACATAAAAAGCTATGGATACGTGCAAGCATTTATTCACGATAAAAGATATGGAAGGAGTTAAATACAATGAAATTCAACTTACAGTATTTTGCTGATGACAACGAGCCAATCGAAAACGGCGGTGAACCGGTAGATGAATCAATCGAAAACGCAGAAACGCCTGATGAAAAGGAAACTCCGGAGCTTAAATATTCAGACGAAGATGTGGATAAGATTGTTCAGAAAAAGCTGGCAAAAGCCAAAAAGGATAAAGAAGCCGCAGTCGAAGAAGCCACCAAGTTAGCAAAAATGAACGAGGACCAAAAAGCAGAATATGACCGTGAGCAGTTAGAAAAAGAATTAGCTGAATTGCGTCGGAAAGATGCTTTTTATAACTTGTCAAAAGAAGCCTCAAAAATGCTATCAGAGCATGACATTACGGCTGATGATGAATTGCTTCAAGTAGTCGTCAAAGACGATGCAGAAGGCACTAAACAAGCCGTAGAAAGCTTTGTCAATCTATTCAATGCCAAGGTTAAGGAAGGCGTTAAACAAGCGCTAGCAGGCAATTCGCCTAAATATCCTAATACTGGCAAAACACTTACAAAGCAACAGATTTTGGATGAAAAAGATGCAACTAAACGGGTGAAATTAATTCAACAAAACCCACAACTTTTTAAACAATAAGGAGAGATAAATTATGGCAGTAGAACCAAACTTAACAACAGAATTAGGAACAGCATTATCAATTGATTTCGTGGAGCAATTCGGGCAACGTTTCCGTACGTTACAAGAATTATTAGGTGTACAACGTACATTACCAATGGCAGCAGGAACATTAATCAAAACTTACACTTCATCTGTCACATTAGACGGTACACAAGTAGCGCCGGGAGATATTATTCCATTATCTCAAGTTACCTTAGAAGATGGACCATCTCACGAGTTGGAATGGGATAAGAAACGTAAAGCCGTAACTATGGAAGATATCCAAAAATATGGTTTTGATCGTGCGGTTACATTAACTGACAACAAATTAATCAATGAAATCCAAAAAGGCGTACGTACTAAATTGTTAACTCAATTATCTACTGGTACAGCAACTGCTACTGGTACAGGTTTACAACAAGTTATGGCTAAAAACTGGGCAACAGTTACAGCTAAATTTGATGAAGATGATGTTCAAGTGGTGTCTTTCATGAACCCATACGATGCCGGTGATTACTTAGGGAATGCAAACATCTCTACTCAATCAGCATTCGGTATGACATACATTGAGGACTTCTTAAACAACAGTGTTGTATTCATGTCCGCACAAATTCCAGAAGGTACTGTTTACTCAACGGCTGACGGGAACTTAGTTGCAGCGTACGCTTTGATGTCTGGCGGTCAAATTAACCAAGCGTTTGATTTCACAACTGACTCAACTGGTTTAATCGGTGTAACTCATGACATTAACAAACAACGTTTACAAGCTGAAACAGTAACTGCTTACGGCATTGAGTTATTTGCTGAACGCTTAGATGGTATTGTAGTCGGAACAATCGCACCAGCAGTTTAGGGGGATAATCTATGAACAAGGTCATTAAAGCATTTGTGGACAAACAAGACGGTGGACGACTTTATGAACCGGGGGTAGGTAATACCTATCCTCGTGAAGGTTATGAGCCAACTGCTGACCGCATCATTTTCTTGCGTGACAACGGATATATTGAAGCTTTAGAAAATGAGGTTACGGAAACAAAAGACGGTATTCAGAATCTAAATAATTTTACAAAAGATGAATTATTAGCATTAGCTAACGAGAAAGGGCGAGAAGTTACTAATAAGAACACTAAAAAGGAAATTATTGAAGCTTTAGAAGCAGAAAAGTAGGTGGTTAAATGGCACTTGCATTTGTAAAAGATCGTGTGATTATTCGAAAGCCAGAGCTTGAAGAAAGTCCGGTATTAGATGAACTTGTCAAAACTGCATCTGACCGAATTAACATTCGAGTGGGTGAAACTGAATTACCAGTTGAACTTGAAACGGTTGCTGTTGAAGTGGTTTGCGCCTTGCATAATCGTATGTATTACGAGGGTATCAAATCTGAAAACGCTGATACATTTAGCGTGTCATTTGTAGACGATGTTTTACGTGAATACGAAACAGACCTACATAGATACCGTGAAAAGAAAGCGAAAGATGATATTGAATATCGTGGAGGAGTGGTGAATTTCTTATGAGATTTAAACCACTCTTTTTATATTCAAATCAGTTAGTTGGCGAAGATGAATTATTTAACCCAATTTACGATTTAGTCGAATTTAAAGAAACCACAGGACGGTTTACTACATGGACCGAAAAGGAAGTCGCATTAGACGTTAGAAACGTAACTACAACGAGCCGAAAGATACTGACATGGGAATTACAAGCAAACTTGCTTAAAGCCTCAAGAATAGAATTTGAAGGCAAATTTCATAACATCAAGGAAATCATCGGTGACGATACAGACCGTTGGCGTATTTTAGTGGTTGACCGCTATGGAAGTGATGAACCGTGAACATTGAATGGCATGGCGTTGAAACGTTAAGCAAAAAGCTGCTTGAAAAAAGTGAAGCTGATTTTGCAGAAGTTGGCAGAAAGAATATCCGGGATATTTATTCACGTTCGCAAAAGAACGCTTATAGCGGCGGTAATGTACCCGCTGAAGGTGGTACACCGGTAGACACAAATGAATTGCGTATGTCGGCTAAGTATCGTGATGATGAAATGGGCTATTCAGCCCCTTATGCACCGCATGTCGAGTACGGTCATGTGACTAGAAGTGGGAATTTTGTTCCCGGTCAATACTATTTGAAGAAAAGTGTCGATGCACAACGTGAAATATACAAGCAAGACTTAAAAACCAAGCTAAAGGAGTGATAGCGTGTATCAGAAAATGAGCTTTACAAGCATCATTGCTTCAATTATCAAGCAAGTGCGAGTAAATACAGGTCTACCATGCTATGATAGCGTACCAATTAATGCACCAAAGCCATTCTATGTTGCAGAAATGGTTGGTAGTTTGCCTGAAAAAAGCAAAACTATGATGAAAGACCGCTATCAGGTCGTCATGCATGTATTCGCTGAAGGTGGTTCATCAGTACCGATTTATAATGCCATTCAAAAACTTGAAGAAGCGTTAACTGTTGATATTGATTTGCCGGATGATTACGAAGTGACGTTGCAAATTCCGACTGGCGTCAATCAGATTATGGATCAAGCTGACGGCAGTAAACATGCTGTTGTTGGCTTTGATTTTGTTGTGTTTAGCGGATATAAAATGAAAATTTAAAGGAGTGTATAAAATATGTCACAAGAATTAGAAACACAATTAAAAGGACAATTAAACAAAGCGATTGCAGGTAAAGATATTCTCTTATCTGTGTGGGATTCAACTGGATCTAAACTAATTGCGGTCGCAGGCCAACAAGGTCTAACTATCAACCGTGATAAAGATACAATCGAAGTAACTTCTAAGGACTCACAAGGTTGGAAACAAAACATTGTAGGTTTCAAAGAATGGTCAATCGACAATGATGGGGTTTATGTTCGTGACCACGATTCACACAAATTGATGAAAGAAGCTTTTGACGGTGATGACCCAGTATTAATCAAAGTAACTAACCAAAAGGCTAAAACTGACTTATTTGGCGGTTTAGCATTAGTGACTAGCTATCCTATTGAAGCGCCTTATGACGATGCTGTGACGTACACTGTAACCCTTACAGGTACAGGGGCTTTAGTCGACTTAGAAGATACACCAACACCAACACCAGTCTAGGAGGTAGAGAATGTTTACGATTGACGACGAAGTTTACACTTTAAAATTTAATAAACGCAAGCAAATGATTATTGAAAAACAAACAGGTAAGTCCTTAATGGCTGAATTTAACCAAACAAATGGAATGGTTTCGCAATTAACGTTGCAAGCGATGTTTACCGTTGGTTTAGTTGAAGAAGGGGAAGACAAACCTGTAAATGGACAAAAAGCGATTGATATTTATGACAAAGTATTAGATAACAACGGTTATCAATCATTAGTCACTGCCACTATTAACAAATTTGTGGAAGATATGGGTTTTTTATTCCGCTAGATCTGATTGAATCAGAATTTACAAGCGATAAAGACCTAACGCCAAGGGAAATAAAACTAATAGAACTAGCTAGCGACTTTCAAAGTGAAATGGAGCTAGCTTTTTTTGTTGTTGATTTGGGTATGAGTTTATCTGATTACCGGTCATTGACTGAAGCTGAAAAGCTTTTTATCAAAAAACGGAGTGAACAGAAATTCATCCACGATACAACTTGGCATAGGAACGCAACATTAAATGCTGAAGCGAATATCAACCGTGGGAAAAACAAGAAGTTTATTGACTTATTTCCTAAAACGAACAAAGCAGACCTTGAATATAACCACAAGGCAATTGAAACCGTTCTGGAAATGGATGCAACTCAAGGTAAGTCGTGGGTTGACAAGATTTTTCAAGCAAACGGTATGCAATTAACAAGTAATAAAGAAAGGAGCAATTAAATGGCAGATTATGTTTTAAGCGCTAAGCTGACGGCGGATGCTAATGGTTTTTCTAAAGTATTTCAACAAGCGAATCAGCAACTGACCAATTTATCAAAAGGCGTGCAAAATGCCGGGCGTGAGATTACTGGTTTCGGTAAAAATATGTCCCTTACGGGTGCCGGAATGACAGCAGGGTTCACTGCTCCTTTCTTAAAAGCAATCAAAACCACTAGCGACTTTCAAGCGTCTATGACTAGAGCGGGGGTAATCGCAGGAGCAAGCTCATCAGAATTAGACAAAATGACTGAATCGGCGCTTGAGTTAGGGGCCACTACGTCATTAAGTTCAACAGAAGTGGCGGATGCAATGACAGAAATGGCCGCTAAAGGTTTTGATGCTACTCAAACAATCGCAGCAATGCCCGGTGTAATTTCAGCCGCCGAAGCGTCTAGTGAAGATTTAGCATTAACTGCTGATACAGTGGCCAGTGCGTTAAATGGTTTTGGTCTTGAAGCTAGCGAATCTGGACGTGTTGCAGATATCTTAGCAATGGCGGCGAATGCATCGGCTGCGGGTGTTGGCGATATGGGTCAAGCATTTAAATATGCGGCGCCTATTGCGAATTCATTAGGAATTAGCATTGAAGAATTGTCGGCGTCTGTCGGTATTTTAACCGATGCAGGACTTGAAGGAGGGCAAGCGGGTACTACATTACGTACAGCGTTAACCCGTTTGACTAAACCAACCAATGAAGCAGAAACGGCAATGGACAACTTAGGTTTCTCCGCAGTTGATTCGAATGGTAATTTCAAAGATTTAACCACAATTGTTGGCGAGTTGAACTCATCAATGGATGGAATGACTGAAGCACAGAAAATGGCAACATTATCTACTATTTTCGGTACTGAAGCTGCATCGGGTATGAACCTACTTTTAGCGGCAAGTCAAGAAGAATTAGCAGGATTAACTACTGAACTAAAAAACGCAGAAGGAGCCAGCGCTGAAGCAGCAGCCGCAATGAAGGATAATCTAGCTGGTGATATAGAAAACTTTACCGGTGCGATTGAATCCGCAACAATAAGCCTTGTTACAAAATTAGATCCTCTATTTAGGGAAATAGTTCAATTTGCAACTGGGGTAGTGGAGAGCTTTGCGAATCTTGATGATGGAACACAAACACTAATCGCCTTTGGGGCACTAGGTATTGCAGCACTTGGTCCATTGTTAACTATCTTAGGTGTAATGACCATGGGTATCGGTGGGCTGGTAACAGCTATTGGTTTCCTAATTAGTCCGGTTGGCCTTGTGATAAGTGCCATAGTAGCTTTAGGGGCTATATTTGGACGTCAAATGGCTGTCAATGAAGCCTTTAGGTCAAATGTATTTAGTGTATTTGAAGCGATTAGAAGCAAGGTTACAGAAGTGATCAATACCATTATTCCGATAGTGTCAAATCTATGGTCACAAGTTCAACCAGTGCTTGAAAGTTTTGGTTCTAGTGTAATGGGTGTGTTCCAAAGTATTATTCCAATGATTGGTCCTGCATTATCAGGTATTGGCTCAAAATTGAGCGAAGCCTTTTCAAGTGCAGTAACGGTTATTCAAAATGTATGGGCAACAATCCAACCGATAATTTCTGGTTTTTCAGATACATTCGGTTCTTTTTTTACAAAAATGGCAAGCCAAACGGCTATTTTTACCGGTGTGTTTGGATTATTAGTTGCTAAACTTTCAGGACCCCTAACCGCTTTTTCCGGAATACTTATAAAGGTATTTACATCAATCGGTCCAATGTTCTCAAGTATTGGCGGAATTATTACCGGGGTAGTAGGCAAAATAGTTACCGTTATATCCGGATTATCTTCTGGGGCTTTGTCCCTTGGAACTGTCTTGAAGGGAGTAATGACGGTAATAGGAGGTATTGTTTCTCCTGCGATGATTGTAACTGGTGTAATAATGGGATTAATTGCAGGTTTCGCAACTTTAATGGCTACTAATGCTGAATTTAGAAATTCTGTGATTAGCATGATACAGCCCGCTATTGAAACCATAAAGACATCTTTTAGTCAGCTTGCAGCGGCAGTTATTCCAATGCTGACACAAGCAATGACCAGCTTAGTACCAACAGTCATGTTGATTGGTCAAACCTTTATGGCGATTATAACGGCGGTTTTACCAGTTGTGATTTCGCTGTTTAACCAGTTAGTGCCAATTATTATGCAGTTGGTAATGGCATTTATGAGTGTGGTAGCACAAGTAATGCCACTGGTCGCAACTTTAGTGAGTGCTTTGCTACCAGTAATTCAAAGCATCATACAAGCGGTAATGAACGTTGTTACATCGGTGGCTCCGGCAGTTATAGCGATAATTCAGATGATTGTTGCAGCTATTAATGCGATGCTACCAATCATCATGTCTATTATCACGATTGTGGTGCAAGTGGTGTCGGCGGTAATTGCCACCATTTCGCCAATTGTCGCTTTTATCGGAACTGTAATTTCTGCTATTATGTCAGTGATCACACCAATCATCGTGTTTGTAGCTGGGGTAATTAGTTCCATAATTGCAGTTATTACACCAATTATTGCTGTTGTCACTGGGATATTTAACACAGTTTTCACGGTTGTAAGTGGCGTTTGGCAAAACATTATGACCTTTATCGGTTCAGCAATTAATGCCATTGGTCAAATTATTAGTAGTTTAACTGGTATTGTCGGCGGTGTATTTAACAGCATTTACAGCACTGTTACTGGCACCATGCAGAATGTATCAAGCGCAATCACAAACGTGTTTAGCGCTATTCAAAATGCGTGGACAGGGTTGCAAAGCTTTGTTAGTGGCGTGTTCAGTGGTATCGGTAGTGCGGTCCAGCAACTTGTAAACCAAGTTAAAGGGTTTGTTAACGATGTTATCGGCGGTGTAAATGCTGCGGTTGGATTAATCAACAAGATTCCGGGCGTTTCAATCGGTACCATTCCATATTTGCAACATGGTACAGATAACTGGTCTGGTGGTTTTGCAATGATGAACGAAGGTGGCCGTGGTGAGTTGGTTAACTTACCGAATGGTGCCCAAGTAATTCCACACGATGTCAGCATGCGCTATGCCCGCGAAGCTGGACGGATGAATGCTGATAACACTGGTAGTAAATACGTATTCAGCGGGACAGATACAAGTAGAATTGAAAGCTTGCTAACTAGAATTGCGGAAAGTGGCTCACAGATTGTCCTTGATACAGGCGAATTTGTAGGGGCTACATATCCACAATACGATAGAGTAGGCGGAAGTCATGCAAGTTTAGTAGAAAGGTGGGGTGGATAATGGAACAAATCATTGAAAAGATTAATTTTGGTGAATTTGACAGCCAAAAGCGTAAAATGCATTTGTTAGAAAGGTCTGCCCCAACACCAGCTAGAAAAGAGAAACGGGAATCGCTAGCGTATATGCAGGGTGATTACGATTTTTCTGGACTAGACGGCCAAGAGTATCACGAATCTAGAGAATTATCCTACACATTTTATGTTTTAGAACGTGATTATGAGTACAGAAAGCATAATCAGACGGTAATTGAAAGTGAATTGATGAGATATGGCGAAATACCGCTATATGATAGCTATTCAGTTGGGTATTACTACCGTGCGAAATGTATGGGAGTGCGTGTAACGGATGACCACTTATCCAACAGATTAATTATCGAAATTACTTTCAAAGGTTATCCTTTCAAAACAAGTATTTTACCAGAGGGTCATGATATTTGGGATTTATTTAATTTTGACTTGGATGTTATTCAGTCAACCAGTTTTGAATTTAAATCGAATTGGAGTAATTTCAAGCAATTGAATGTTGGCGACATGGCTACCTATGGCGCATGGGCAACTCAATATTATGATCCGAATAGCTCAACAGGCGGTGGCGCTAGCATTAGCCCACGTTTTCACGGTATCACTTATAGAATTGTTGATAAGATTGCGGTAAAAATCTCTGATTTAAGGCCATCTAGATATGCTTATAAGCTAGCTAACCATGATGGCTGGCTACTAGAACAGGATATCTTGCAAGCTCAAACGGAGTTTTTGGATATTATCCTAGAAAATTCTGGAATTGCTGACGTACCACCTAAAATCACAACCAACCATAAGGTCACAATTGTACGTGGCAATGAAATTTACAATCTAATGCCCGGAACATACGAAACAGAGCAATTTGTTTTAAAATCGGGCAAAAATAGTCTGCAACTATATATCCCTAATGTTACTTTGAAGATTGATTTTACTTGGTATAAGGAGCTGATTTAATGTATCGTGTGACAATTTACGATGGACCAGATGACCCAGTTGGGGAAATTATCCACATGGACGGTGCTAAAGTTCGGAAAGCTCCTTTTAAGCTGAATTTGAGAAAAGAAGGTATTGATGATGTTTCAATCAAGATGAATGTCAACAATCCCGGATGGCTAAAGATGCACCCAAAACGTACACTGATTGAAATTTACAATGAACGTACAGGTAATTATATTTTCAAGGGTAGAGTATTAAAGACCACAAGAAAAATGAATGAAGCTGGTATTTTTACGAAAACTTTCGCTTGTGAGGGTAGACTAGCCTATTTGCATGATTCAGAGCAATCGTGGGAGAAAGTACAAGATACTACTATTGCTGATTTTTTCAAAAAATTGATTGAAAATCATAATGAGCAAGTAGAATCTTATAAGCGTTTCAAAGTTGGTCGTGTAACGGTCAAAAATAACACTGACAACGTTTATAGGTATATCGGATATGGTAGCACCTATGATGAGATTAAAGAGGACTTAATGGACTCTCTAGGTGGATATTTGCAATTACGTGATGAGCCGGACGGTACTTATATTGACTACCTTGAGGAAATTGGGGAAGTTCGAGAAGAGCCAATTCATTTAAAAAATCGACTGCAATCTTTTGAAAGTGAAATTGACCCAACTGAAGTTATTACTCGCATTCGAGTACTTGGGGCAACAATTGATGAAGAACTAGAAGATGGCTCTGAAGAAACACAAGCTGTAAGTAGTCCTAGAATTACAATGGCTAGTGTGAATAATGGTAAAGATTACATTGTGGATGAAGCGCTAGAAAATGAATTCGGTATTCAATACGGGACTATTATTTATGATGACGTCCGTGAGCCTACAACACTTTTAAATCGTGCCAAATCGTACAGAGATGCGCAGCAATCAGCAAAAATAAGCTATTCAATTACAGCGTTGAACATTGACCTAATTAGGACTGACGTTGAAGCTTTGGTTCTAGGGAATACTTATCCAATTATGGCCAACATTGAATTTAACACAGTTGATTATTTGCAGATTGTTGAAATGACAATTGATTCTGAAAACTTACAGAAACACCAATTGACAGTCGGATCTACATTCAAGACTTTAACGCAATATCAAGCACTGCAAGCTAAACGCTTAACACAAGTATATACGCTGAAAGCAACAGTTGATAGGCAGTCTAGACAGTTGAATTTAGTTTCTTCTGGTCAAAAGCAACTTTCGGAACTGTATAATGCCGTTTCTGAAAATGCTGGTAAGGTACCAGATATTGAGGAACAATTAAAACAGATTTTAGAAAGCCTTGAAAATGGCGGTGGAAGTGATGTTGACGAAAACGGTTATGCAACCAACCGTGTTTTCCCAGTCGACTACACGCTACCTGGCATCAATTTCTTCGTACGAGCAGGTAAATCACCGGGGTCAATTGAGTACGATATGACGTACGGTATGCGTGACGGTGTGCTGCATAGCGGTCAGGATATTGGTACTAATGGCGATAGAAACTATGCAGCACACGCAACGACTGATGGCGTGGTCCGTAAGGCTGAATTTATGTCGGGTGGTATTGGTAATGCTGTGTATGTGGAACATACTGCTGACGGTTACTGGTCTAACTACATGCACTTGAAGTCAATCAGTGTATCAGTTGGTCAGACGGTAAAAGCTGGTGACGTGATTGGTGTAATTGGTGGTACGGGCGGAGATTACGCACCGCACTTGCACTTTGAATTATCGCCTGACGGTGTATTTCATTCTGGTGGGAACACAGTTAATCCTCAGCAATATTTAGGAATTACTGGGGATAATCAGACGAGCTTACCTAACCCAGTAAATAGATAGGAGGCAGATTTAATTGGATGAAATATTGTTTGAGTATGAACATAAAAATAGGTTGAATGTTGATGAATTAATTTTAATTCTTACAGAAGTTTCGAATTTAGGCTATGGAAATGAAGACATATCATGCAATTGGGAATATAAAATCAGTGGTGTGGTTGTAGATAAGGATGTAACAAATAAAATTCTAGTTGACATTCACTAGTTGTTTTTCGATATACTCTAATTGGAAAATGGAGGTATATATGAATACAACTGTAGAGGAAAAGCTTAAACCATTTGTAGATTCAGTGAAGCTTAGTTTGCAAACAGAAAATTATTACGCTGCATTATCAGTAGCCTTTATATTGCCGGATATCTGTTCAAAATTAGAATTTCCAGATAAATACACAGGTAGCCGTTATATATTATGGTTTGAAAAGTATTTAGAAGAATTTTATCAACATGAAGTAGGAGCAGATCACGAAATACACGTTTTTTTGTCCGCTAAAGACTTTTATGCTTTAAGATGTGCATTTTTGCATCAAGGCCAAAGTGATATTAGTGAACAGGATAAGCAGGAGACGATAAATAACTTTATATTTACTAAACCGGATAAAATTAACAATATTAATATACATCGTAATTATTATTCAAGTAGAATTGGTAATAGACAAACTAATAAATTGCAATTACAGGTAGATACTTTTTGCGAAGAAATTCTAAGCGGTACCGCTGAATGGTTAAATGAAAATAAAAATGATTCAAATATAAATAATAGATCGTTAAAATTAATGCATATTTTTAACAATTACATATAAAATAACAAATTATTCATAAGCCACTTTAAAAGCTGGCTTTTTTAGTATCACAAAAAGGGAATATATCAAATAAATCAAGCAAACAGATCACATTAATTGTGGTCTTTTTTTCTATTCATAAAAATAAAGGAGTTGATAACAATTGGATTGGAGCAATATTAATACAAACAGAGATACAAGTGGTTTAGGACCAATTGAATACGACCAAACGAAAGTGCCAGCGCTTATCCGCAAACATGCGGATAATGTTCGTGGCAAATCATATGGTCAGCAAGTTCGTGAAGCACAAGCGAGAAACGCTGAAGTGTCGGGTTTAATTGCTACTGAGGCAGTTGATATTTCAAATGAAACTAAAGCCCGACAAAATACTGTCGAAACACAATTCAATTCCGTTCAGCGAGAAATGACAGATAAAGATGTGATTAGCGCACCGGAGATTATTGCGGCGAGGGGTGGTAAGGACACTTTAGGGGCTAGGTTGGATAATACTATGTTGCATCCTGAATCATTTGGAGCTGTTGGCGATGGAGACGAAAGCGAATCAATTCAAAATGCTTTTAACGAAATTAGCGGTAATACATTAAAGTTTGACAAAACAAAAACATATTCTTTTAGCAAGAAAATTATCATTGAAAACAAGAAGAATTTTACTGTTGACTTTAATGGTGCAACTCTTCTGGATTTAGGTACCCCTTTACCTGTGGTTGAAGGTGGTAATACGTTGAACCCTGTAGGTATTAAGTTTGTGAATTGTGAAAACTTTTACGTAAAAGGTTTAGTAAGTGACACAGCGATTAGCGTATCATCAAACACTCGTATCGATCATGGAAATGCAAGTTTAAAATCTGCCACTGTTGAATTTGAAAGATGTTTAAATTTTGATATTGAGAGACCTATTTTTAAAGGTTCACAAGGGTCAAATCCAATATCTGGATATCCGTATTATATGTCGTTGTCAGAAGCCTTGAATTTTGGGCACATAAAAATATTTCAATCTAAAAATGTTGGTTTGATTGATTTTGAGCTAAAAAGTAGTGATACAACTAATGAGGTTATCCAAATTGGAGAAACAGATGGCGTAAGAATTATAAATAGTGCGATAGATGATGAAGCGAATAACGTTTCGTGGGGGAAATTCATTAGATGTACGAATGTAACCTTTGAAAAAACATCCTATTCTAGTAATAAACCAACATCATTTATTGACGTTTCTGGTGATGAAATAAAATTCAATGACTTAAATCTAAACTATCCAAATGGTAAATTGTTAGACGCTACGAATGAGTGGGGAGAAATTGGTGGTCCGATTAAAAATGTGACATTAGAAAATATAAAGGCGATAGTAGACGTAGGAATTTTTGTATCAAAAATGGCAATGGATTGGGCACCAGAAGGGTCAGTGGAACACATATCGCCAGTAGATTCCATCAGAGTTAATGATAGTGTGTTTGGAGATAAGACCGAAGATGGAAATACGGGCGGAAGCTTTATAAATAACGCAAATAGAATTATAGAAATAGAAGTAACAAACTCAAAAATATATAATATGGGACGTATTATATCAGGGTCCATTATAAGACCGGAAGAATTTTTTAAAAATACCCGTAGAAAATTTACCAATTGTGAGTTTGTAAATAATTCCATCTCGGGTTATATAAGACCTTTAAATTCCACAGGAAAAAATACTTTTGATAATTGTTACTTTTACAATAGAAGAACAGGGGACATGTTATCAATCGGAGATGAACATGCTGCCTATGAAGGTTCTATCGAAAAAAGTGATACTAAATATATATTTAATAATTGTACATTTGAAAATATAAACTTAAAAATGGAAGCAAATATTATATTTAACAACTGTACATTTACCAATTGTAATTTTAAAAATGACACTATGCAAAACACCGTTCAAGAATTTAAAAACTGTGAACTCAAGTGGAATTCAGAACACCTTGTGTTTGCTGGGTATGCCTCGCAATCTCTATTCCAGCTGATGGAATCAAAAAAAGTAGTTTTTACAAATTGTACATTTACAGGCAATCCAAAATACGACTCAGGATTAATGTTTGATGTGGTTTACCAAAGACGAAATCACACCTATGAATTTTATAATTGCATATTTGATTTAGACCGATTTGGTGCGTCAGGCAATAACATAGTAGTGTCTCTGGAAAGACCAGCTAATATAAACGTAACATCTGATTACTTATTTAGTGATTGTAAATTCAGAGGTAAGACTATTCCCGCAAGGATCGTAGGAGGAAGTCGAATCAACGAGGCAACTAGACGACTGACACTTGTTAATTGTTACTCTGACCAAATAGCATATGAACAAAGTTTGTATGCAATTAATATCGGTGATGGTCAAGCTTTATCTAGCTTCGAGTTAATATTGCTCAATAATACGTTTAGCAACTCAGAAAACATCTTATCCATAAATCGTGATTTTTTTGGAAAGATAATTGAAAAAAATAATACAGGAGTTTCACTTTAAATAGAACAATAATTTAAAGTATAGTATGAATTTAGTAAAGGTAGTCGAGCAATTGGCTGCCTTTTTATTATGTAATGAAAGGGCGTGATAAATGCAAAAAAAGCGTATAATTTAATACTAAATTCTAATAACATTATTGTTAGGAAAGATGACAAAAATTCAACGATACAGGTAAAGAAAAAAAGGAGATTTATATATTATGACAACTTTTTACAATCAATCAGCTAAACGGTTTTACTTTGACACACCTCAAACAGACAAATTGCAAGCTTTTGCTGTACAAAATTCAACAGGAGTACTGATTGACGGAACTTTCACAAACACTGGTTCAGAAGATTCTAAAGTCACCATTACGCTTAACGGTGCTGATATTTTGTATGAAAAAGCAATTTCAGCAGGCGCCAATGAAGTGATTCCGTTCAATATCGTCCTTCAAGCTGGCGATATTGTGTATATCAAACAGTCCGTAGCTAATGCGGTCAACGTGTCACTTAACGGATCAGTTGGATAATAAACAAACTAGCGCTCATTAAGTTGGGCGCTTTTAATTTATTTGAAAGGAGCGTGAGAAATGAATAAAAGCAACGGTCACGAGGTACCTTAATCATTCTGTCAGACACCCAAACGATATGCTATATTATAGTAAAAGTTTGGGAGGTCTATATATTGGAAAAATGGCAATGGTTTGTAGAAAATTGGTTTAATGTTTTCACGATTATAATTGCATCATTATCTGCACTTTATGCTTTTAAAGCTAATACTTTAAGTAAGATAGCAAATGATAATAGTAAAGTAGCAAACGAGTTGAGTGAAAGGGCAAATAAAATTGCTGAAGAAACAAATTATAATAATTATTATAAATTTATAACAGAAGTAATAGCTAGACTCAAATCTATCAAAAGCGAACTAACACAAGAGGAAGTGATACATAGCGATCGAATGAACGCTTATTCCAAGGCGAAGTCTTTAGAAATATATTGCATAGAAAACCTTAATAAGGATTTTATGATTCCTAATAAAGATTTTAACTTTTGGGAGTATCTTGATGAGTTCATTAATGATTTATTTAACTATATTGAGGAAAGTAGTCCTGAAATCATAATTAATGAGATTGATTCAGCAATTTCAGAATTAGAAAAAAGATTATAAATAATTTAAACCACCACTAACCTGGTGGTTTTTTTGTTGCTCAAATTTAGAA
Source organism: Aerococcus sp. NPDC058936 (assembly GCF_042741995.1). Classification (NCBI taxonomy): domain Bacteria; kingdom Bacillati; phylum Bacillota; class Bacilli; order Lactobacillales; family Aerococcaceae; genus Aerococcus; species Aerococcus sp. NPDC058936. The sequence continues at coordinate 41,127 of NZ_JBHYKZ010000011.1, forward strand.
AGGAAGTGGAAGATGGAAATGTTATTTAGAGTGATTGAACTCGAAACATTATTGATTGAATACAGAAACGTAGGCAGTACTCTGGTTTATTGGGTGTTTTTATTTTTGGTTTTGCTAGACCTTGTGACAGGTATTGCTAAAGGATTTATTAACAAGGAGGCAAATAGTACTAAAGGTTTATTGGGTGTAATTAAACATCTGCTAGTGGTTTTATTAGTTCTATGCGTTACACCATTTTTAAAATATTTACAACTTGAACCAGTGGCACAATCATTTATCTTATTTTTCATAGCGCAGTATGGAATTTCAGTAGTAGAAAATTGGGGGCAATTAGGCTTGCCATTGCCAAACACTGTTTCTAAATACTTTGACAAGCTTAACCGCGAAACCAATGAGATTGATTTAACTAAAGCAAAAATTGTAGTAGATGAGAAAAAGGAGGAAAAATAAGATGGCAGAAGAAATTAAAACAGTTGAAGATTTAATTAAAGAAATCGAAGCACAAGAGGACGGAATTATTAAAGATGGCAAGGGTACTGACGAGAAAGGGGACCAAAAATAATGGCTTTAACAATTAAAAAAGACCTAGCGCCAACAGTAGCTGGAACGAACGGTTTTGGGAATGAAAACCAAAAACGTAAAGTAACCGTCCATTTAACAGGGAATCGTGGAAAAGGTGCGAATGCTAAAATGCATGCGAAACTGCAAAAAACTATCTATCCGGCTAGCTGGCACATTCAAACGGACGATAAAGAATCAATCCAATCATTTGAGTACTCATGGCAGTGTTATCACGCTGGTGACGGATCTGGAGATGGTAATAAACATTCAATCGGTATCGAGGGATGCATCAACGTTGATGGTGACTATGTTAAGATGATTCACAACTTAGCGGAAACAGTTGCTATTGTTGTTCGTGACAACGGTTTAGATCCAGTTAAAGATGTTGTACGTCATTATGACTGGTCAGGTAAACACTGTCCGTCTCAAATTATGGATGGTTGGTATGGCATTACATGGGCTAAGTTTAAAAAAATGGTGGTAGATTACTACAACGCTGGTAACACAACAGTTAAACCTGTAGCGACGTCTGCTGCTAAAGCGAAAACATCAGCAAATGGTATCGTTAAGAAATACAGTGAAAAAGGTGTATTCTATCCTAACGAGACTATTATTGTTAGAGATCAACCTTCTACGAAAGGTAAAATCATTACCAAATATTACAGCGGTGAGAATGTAACTTACCATACAGTGCATAAAGGCAATGGCTACGTGTGGTTGCAATATACACGGGCTAAAGGTGGCCAAGGCTATATTCCTATTCGCGAATACTATGGCGGGTCAAAATACGGTCCAAAATGGGGAACAATTAAATAATTGCAACTTTCAAAAGGGTAGTGGGCTTAATTGTCTGCTACCTCTTTTTTGTTGCTAAGAAAGTAAAAATATCTGGTAAAATAAAAATAGCCCAATAAAATGGGCTACCGGTATAATATTCTTAGCACTTATATTATACCATTTCTATTAACTTTTAGGAGTGGTAAGTTTGAAACAAAAATTTAAATTTGCAATTACAAAATCTAGTATATATGCGAACAATCAAAATGATAATTTTACTTTTGACATCAATAATATAAGAAGTGTTAATGTGAATTTTGGCATTATTCCAATGCACAACTTTTTTAGTTCTAGCTCTCATGATGTTTTTGATCAACTTGTTTTTGATTCAGTATATTTTATAGTCGGACTCTTTAAGAATACTTCAAATGAACAAAGGTTAGTTAACATTCTTGTTTATTCTAATGAAGATGTTGAGGACGTTGAAAGAAATATCTACGGCATTAATACTGAGTATGATATAGATATTTTTAATTTTGATACACCCACATCATATGTAGTTAAACTAGGTTTTTATGTTGGTAATGATGATTTTCAAGATAATAGAGAAGCAGCTATTTTTTATATGAACAGACTTGTCGAAAATCAATTGTTTGAGTCTGTAATTCCTTTTGAAAATCAAGGGGGATGGATTCATGAATAGCGGAAATATACATTATTTAAAGCAGAAATCTCTGCAAATTCCTGATGAAGGTATCTCAATTGAAAGTAAGGATAAGGAGATGAATTTTGATATGCAACCAGACACTTTTATGAAAGAAATAAAAGATGATATGCGGGAACGTGAAGAGCGCTCAGAACGACGTTTCCAGGAACAACAAGAGTTGCTATTAAATAGAATTGATAAAAAGCTAGATGATAGATTAGGTAATATAGAAGATGATATTAAGGAGCTAAAAAGCAGCAATGTAAGATGGAGCATTGGTATTATCGCATCAATTGTCGTGGCCATCATTGGAGCTATACCACAACTGATTCAAGTAATTACTTCGTTAATGCAGAATTAATATAATTTATTCAATAGTTACCCCTCACCCTAAACGGTGGTGGCAAATTTTCCATTAAAATAACTCATATTATTTATGTGCTTCCCTCCCACTTAGCACGTTAAAAGCCCTTACTTCCTTAATCGGAGGTAGGGGCTTTTTTTGCGTTTCCTGTTATAATGTATTCGGTGATAATATGAAATTAATATCAAAAAATAAAGTAAGTAATACATTCAGCATACCTGATTGGCTTAAAAGTAAAGGTTACATGCCAAATCTTGATTATGCTAAGTTAACCATTTATAAGGGTAGTCCTGTGTTCAGTCTATTTAGATTAATAGATGATAAATACGTGACTTATGCAATCGTGGTAATTGACGGGTATAGATATGTATTTGAGATGACCAAAGGCAGCAGGGATGTTGTTAGTGAGTTTGAACAGGAAATATCTACATTAATATAGAAAAAGCCCCTATAAAACAAGGGGCAAAAAAGGGGCAATATTTTTCTTTTTTCTATCTGTGGTGACCTGTGATAAAATTAAAAAGTTGATTTTATGCATTTTCTACTTATAGCGATGCCTAGTTAAAGCTTTCGACAGTATCAGTTTATCCAGTAGCTGCTGAATAATCTGATATGAATAAAGCGCTTGAACTTAAGGTTCAGGCGCTTTTCTTTTGCCTGGAAAAATCCCCTAATCTGTTTAGAACAGCTTAGGTTATTGTTGCTATTTTGGCATAAAGACAAGATGGATGTATCCGTGATGGCTTCTCGTGTGTTTTAGTCGCAATGATTGACAGGAAGCTATTCTTCGTTGAAAATAGGTATGTAGTAGCATAATGAGAGAGAGGAAGTACTATGTCAGTAGAAAATATCAACCAATTATTTGGTGTATTGCATGACTCAACGATTTTGATTCAGGAAGCGCTGGAGTTTTCTTATCTAGAAGCTTTATTTGAAACTTTGCAAAATCTTGCTGATGGTGAAGTGCAACAAATCGACCAGCGACCAAGTGATGAAGTGGCTGAGCAATTGAAAGAGATTTATAGTAATATCAATCTACAAGAATACGAAGCTGAAGATATTCGTAAGGCGGTTCAATTTGCCTTTATTGAAGGGGAAAAAGCTGATCAATTACAAGCTAATTATCATATGACACCTGAAGCTATCGCGGTTTTAATAGGGTACTTTGCTACTAAACTGTTAGACCATGGGCATCTAGCTGATAAAGCAGATCATACGGAAATCACCTTCTTTGATTCGACAATGGGGACTGGAAACTTGTACGCCATTATTTATAATGCTTTGAAGGCTTCTGGTTATAAAATTCAAGGATTTGGCTATGATAACGATGACTTAATGTTGTCAATCGCGGATGTTTCCACCCGTCTACAAGATATCCCAGCTAATTTATATTTAGGAGATTCATTACAAAATCTGATTGTCCCACCAAGTGATCTAATTGTAGGTGATTTACCCTTAGGCTATTATCCAGTAGATGAAGTAGCAGACACCTATTCTTCGGCTAAAAATCGTGCAGAAGGTCAACATGCTTTTGTTCATTATTTGATGGTAGAACAAGGGTTACGTTACTTGAAACCGAATGGTTGGGGTATTTATATTGTGCCTGCTGGCCTTATCCAAGATGAAAATATAAAGACCTTAATTGAAGCCATTGGTGAGCATGGTTATTTCCAAGCTTTATTGTCACTACCAAGCAATCTTTTCAATAATGAAAAATCTAGAAAAGCTATTTTATTAGTGCAAAAAGCGGGCGACAAGGCTAAACAAAGTGAGAATGTACTTGTCGGTGAAATTCCGGACTTGAAGAGTCAGGAAGATCTGCCTAAGTTTTTGGGGGCTTTTGAAAACTTTCTTGAGAAAATGAAGTAGGCTTTGAAATAGCTACTTTGCAAAAAATGCATTTCCCAGAGAATAGAATCCAAATGTCTTTACCATAACGAAACATGTCATGTTATAATGAAGGATATAAAATAATATTGATTTAAGATTAAAGGAGAGAAAGCATGTCTAAAGTAATTGCTGTAAACGCAGGTTCTTCTAGTTTAAAATTTAAAATTTACGAAGTGCCTAGTGAAGAGGTTGTAGCTTCAGGTCAAATCGACCGTATTGGAATCGGTAACTCTAACATTTCTATTAAGTATGGTGAAGGCCAAAAATTTGAGGATGTTAAAGATATAGATAACCATGAAGTAGCTATTGAATTCTTATTAAACCAATTAAGCACTTTAAACATTATTACTAGTTATGATGAAATATCTGGTACTGGTCACCGTGTGGTAGCTGGTGGAGAAATATTTAAAGAGTCTACGTTATTAGATGATGAGGCGATTCAAAAAATTGAGGAGTTAGCAGAATTTGCACCTCTACATAATGGACCAGAAGCTCGAGCTATTCGCGCTTTCCAAAAAGTATTGCCTGGAAAACCTGCTGTCGGCATTTTTGATACATCATTCCACTCAACAATGCCTGAAGTAGCATATTTATATTCTATTCCATTAGAGTACTATGAAGAATTTGGTGCTCGTCGTTATGGTGCACATGGCACTTCACACAGATATGTAGCCAATCGGGCAGCTGAACTAATGGGTAAACCTATTGAAGATTTAAAAATTATTACTTGTCATTTAGGTAACGGGGGTTCTATTACTGCTGTAGAGGGTGGTAAATCTGTTGATACTTCTATGGGCTTCACACCATTAGCAGGTATTACAATGGGTACACGTTCAGGTGATATTGATACATCTTTAGTTCAATTTTTAATGAAGAAATTGAATATTACTGATATCGATGACATGGTCTCTATTTTGAATAATAAATCTGGTTTATTAGGTTTATCAGGTGTGTCATCTGATATGCGAGATGTTGAAGATGCAGCTGATAATGGTGACCAACGTTCACAAACTACCTTAGAAATCTTCTACGACCGCGTACGTAAATACATTGGTCAATACATCGCTGTAATGGGTGGCGTTGATGCCGTTGTATTTACAGCAGGTATTGGTGAAAACTCTGGCCGTACACGTGCAGAAATCATTGATGACCATATGGCATTCTTCGGTATGAAGATCGATGCCGCAGCAAACGATACACGTGATGAAGCAAAAATTTCTAGCGAAGATTCGAAAGTTGCTATCTACACGATTCCAACGGACGAAGAGTTAGTAATCGTTCGCGATACTGTACGTTTAGGTAACATTAACGAATAATCAAACATTTTCCAAAAGACTCAAGTTGTCTCTAATTAGGCAGCTTGGGTCTTTTTTATCGAATGATGTAATTTAATTTCATTTATATCCATTTTTTCAGGATAGATGATAATTTATTGAAAAAATATTTCAACATGCTATAATAAATTTTAAGTTAAACGTTTTCAGAAAAGAACGCAAGGCAAAGACTAAATGAGGTGACTATATGTATGGTTTTTCCGTATATTTAAATGAGGCAATTGACCGTGATTACATCGACCGCATGGTTGCTGCTGGTTTTACTGGTATTTTTACATCAATCCATATTCCAGAAGATGATCACACTGCCTATCTAGATCGGATGCGGGACCTAGGCGCCATTGCGAAGGCTTATGACTTGTCGCTAGTTGTGGATATTTCAGGGTCCAGTCTCCATAAAATTGGTGGGTCATTTGAAGATATCAGGCCGATTATGGATCTAGGGATTACAGGTCTGCGGATTGATTATGGCATTGGTTTTGAAACGGTGGCTGGTTTAAGTCGTGAAATTCATATCGCATTAAATGCCAGCACACTGACAGCAGAAGATTTAGACCAACTCCACTATTATCAAGCGGATTTAAATCATATTACCGCTTGGCATAACTACTATCCGCGCCCAGAAACTGGCTTAGGCATGGGCACGTTTAAACGCCACAACCGTTGGCTAAGGTCGACGGGTCTTCGGACCATGGCTTTTGTCCCTGGTGATGACAAAATGAGGGGGCCAATCCGTGCTGGTTTACCGACGGTTGAAGCCCACCGAAGCCTGCATCCTTTGGCGGGAACCCTAGATTTAATCACTAATGGGTATATTGACGATGTCTATATCGGTGACCCAGCAATTTCACGAGAAGCCCTTTTTCAATTTAAAGAATATATTGAAAAAAAACGGATTTGTTTAAGGGTGGAAAGTGTAAGCGACGCGGCTACTGAACAAGTGGAATGGATTTTAGGCGACCATACTAATCGGCAAGATGCGGCAGCTTTAGTTGTTAGAAGCCAGGAATCAAGACGACAATTAAGGTCAAATAATCCAGTCAAAGCAGTGAATACTGGTGCGCGACAATTTGGCGCTATCACTGTCGATAATGAAGGCTACGGACGCTATCAGGGTGAAGTACAAATTTGTAAGGTTGATTTATTAGAAGATGAGAAAGTCAATGTGGTTGGACGGGTGACTCAGGCTGATAGAGACTTGATCGCATTCATTGGGCCAGGACAAACATTTAAATTATTGCATAAGTAATGGAGGAAGAAAGAGATGAGTGTAGAAATTAATCAGTTAACGACTGAGAAGCGGAATCCAAATACGATGCATTTGGACCAGATGTCAGTTGGTCAAGTACTTGAGCTGATGAATAAGGAGGACCAACAGGTGCCTGAAGCGATTGCGAAGGCGCTTGGACAAATTGAAGCGGCGGTTGAAATGATTATTCAGTCTTTAAAAGTTGGCGGCCGGTTAATTTATTTTGGCGCTGGGACGTCTGGTCGCCTAGGCGTCTTGGATGCAGCTGAGTGTGTCCCAACTTTTGGGGTCTCACCAGACTTAGTGGTCGGCTTGATTGCGGGTGGTGACAAGGCCATGGTTGAAGCGGTTGAGGGCGCTGAAGATTCGCTGACCTTGGCAGAAGAAGATTTCAAGAAGCTGAACTTAAATGCCAAGGATACAGTAGTTGGGATTGCTGCTTCTGGACGGACGCCTTATGTCATTGGTGGCTTGCAATACGCCCAAAGTATAGGCGCGAAAACGGTTTCTATTGCCTGCAATCAGCAAGCGAAAATTAGCCGTTTTGCTCAAATCCCTATTGAAGTAGATTGTGGGCCAGAAGTTTTAACTGGATCAACCAGACTAAAAGCGGGGACAGCACAAAAGTTGATTTTAAATATGTTGTCAACGGTATCGATGATTGGTATCGGTAAGGTCTATCAAAACTTGATGGTGGACGTGCAAGCGACCAATGAAAAGTTAGAAGAACGGTCAAAAAGGATTATTATGGCAGCAACTGAATGTACTTATGAAGATGCAGCAAGCTATTTTGAAGCTGCCAATCAAAATGTCAAAGTCGCCATCGTGATGATTTTAACTAATTTAGATGCGACAGAAGCCAGCCAAAAAATTACAGCAGCCAATGGTTTTGTTAACAAAGTAATCAAATGATAAGGGGATGGGTATCATGGCTAAAATCAGTAATGAAGCACGTTTAGCACAAGCAATTTACCAACATATTGGCGGACCAACTAACACGAGCAAAGTCTACAACTGTATGACTCGAGTCCGGATCAACATCAAAGACGACCAAAAAGTGGACTTGGAAGCCTTGAAACAAGTAGATGGCGTCATGGGCGTTGTTGAAGACGGAGACACCTTGCAAGTGGTTGTAGGTCCAGGGACGGCAGCCAAGGTAGCCACTGTTATGGCTGACCAAGGTCATGTCCAACAAGGACGCCAAGTTCAAGAAAACCTTGACCAAGATTTAACTTCAGGGCGTTCTGAAGCTGAACGAATCACTGCAGAAAATAAAAATAAACAAAAACAAAAGAATAATACCCCTTTTAAACAAGCACTAAAAGTCATTGCGTCGATCTTTGTGCCTTTAATTCCAGCCTTCGTCGGGGCAGGTATTATCGGGGGAATTGCCTCAATTATTCAAAACATGCTGACGGCGGGTGCTTTGGAGCCGGGTATGTGGGACAACATTTTTCTTGTCCTTAAAATCCTTCAAAACGGTTTATTTGCTTACTTAAACATCTACATTGGTATTAACGCCGCCCGGGTATTCGGTGCAACAGAAGGCCTCGGTGGGGTTGTCGCAGGAGTTACTTACTTAACTGGTATGTTACCTGAAGCGCCACTACCAAATATCTTTACAGGTGGGGACTTAGCGGCCGGTCAAGGTGGAGTCATCGGGGTTATTATCGCCGTTTACCTCTTGTCACTGGTTGAGAAGGGCTTACGTAAATTTATTCCAGATGCCATCGATATCATTGTAACGCCAACTATTTCTCTACTAGTTGTTGGGATGATGACGATTTTCCTAATTATGCCAATCGCAGGGTTTATCTCTACTTCACTTGTAGGGACAATTAACTGGGTATTACAAGTTGGAGGTGCATTTGCTGGCTTTATCTTAGGTGCAACCTTCCTACCTTTAGTCATGTTTGGATTGCATCAAATCCTTACCCCAATTCATATTGAAATGATTGCGGCTACAGGAAAAACCGTACTACTACCAATCCTTGCTATGGCAGGTGCCGGTCAAGTAGGTGCCGCCTTTGCCTTATGGTTGAAATGCCGTCGAAATAAACAATTAACCAATATTATTAAAGGATCATTACCTGTAGGGATCCTAGGAATAGGTGAACCATTAATTTATGCCGTAACTTTACCATTAGGTCGACCGTTCGTAACAGCCTGCTTAGGAGGCGGTATCGGTGGTGCAGTCTTAGGTGCAATCGGTGGCGTTGGTGCTACTGCCATTGGACCATCAGGTGTCGCCTTAATTCCATTGATTGCTGACGGACAATGGCCAGCGTACGTCATGGGTCTTGTCGCAGCTTATATTGGTGGCTTCATCCTAACTTACTTCTTCGGTGTGCCCCATACTGCCCAAGAAGCCAGTGAAATTACCGGATCGCCATCAAATACCATGGAAGCATTAGACAATTTATAGTAAGATATGAATAACTGGAAAAGGGCTGTCAACTCCTTGCTGACAGTCCTTTAAATTTGTGAAATGATAAACGTTAGAGAGGTGCCAAGATGGCAAGAAATGTCCTTCAAACAATCAATGAAATGCTGAAAGACTTACCCAAGTCTGAACAAAAAATTGGTCAACTTGTTTTAGAGCGGCCAAAAGATGTTATCCAGATGAACGCGACCGAGCTCGCAAAAGAGGCTAAGTCAAGTCCAGCGGGGGTTATCCGTTTTTGTCATTCGATTGGGATCAGTGGCTTTACCGCGTTAAAACTCGCTTTATCTGCTCAAACAAGTCAAAGAGGCGATTTAAACTATACGGATATTGATGCAGACGAAGGTCTTGATACCATCAAAGAAAAGTTGGCAACCAATGCCAGTGTAGTCTTCGCCGATACCAATGTCAGTCTCTTAAACCAAGATATCGATCAAGTGACGGACTGGATTATGGCTAGTCCAGTAGTCTTTTTATACGGACTGGGTGCATCAAATATTGTAGCCCAAGACTTCCGACAAAAATTTACCCGGATTGGTAAGCAAGTCATGGTAACGCAAGACCAACACGAACTAGTCGCAGCCATGGCTATTGCCCCAAATGACTCACTATATATTGGAATTTCTAATTCAGGTGAAAAAGCTGAAGGGACCAGAGTCATAAAGATGGCCAAAGAACTGGGTTTAAAAACGGTTTCCTTAACTAAAGCAGGTACCAATACGCTTGCCAATTTAGCCGATATTCCCTTACATACAGCGGACACCAAGGAGGCTTTGTTACGGAGTGGGGCAACCATTTCCTTGTTAGCCCAGCTTTATGCCATTGACCTGCTGTTCTTTTCTTATATGACGAAAAATTATGACACCCATGTTCAAAATTTGGCCTTAACTAAAGAAGCAACCACCTCAATCGAAAGCTTTTACCAAGACTAAAAAAGGATTTTAAATAAGGACAGCCCCTATTTAAAACTGAAAGCAAATTTCTGCTAAGTAGACTAGTTCTTTTCCAAAGGGCTAGTTTTTTTCTTACATCACTCAGGTTTACCAAAAGTGATGATTTTTTACGGGATTTAATCGTCTTTTAATGAAGGACAAAATTTGCTAAGATGGTAGGTAGAAACTTGAAAGAGAAAGGATGAAGTCAGGTGCTAAAAATATATGGCTTAAAACAATGTTCCACAACACAAAAGGTGAAAAAACACTTGGAAGACCAAGGGTTAACTTTTGGGGAAATTATCGACATCCGTGATCAACCACCCGTGGCTGAAGAAATTTCTTGGGCACTGGACCAAGTAGACGGTAAATACACAAAAATTTTGAACACATCGGGCGGTTTATACCGTGAATTAGGCTTAAAAGACAAACTAACCGATATGTCAGAAGAAGCCTTTCTAGCCTTACTGTCTGAACAAGGCATGTTAATTAAACGACCGTTAATTGTAGGCGACCAAGTCGCTACAGCAGGTTCAAAAGTCAATTTTTTGGACCAGATCTGGGTAAGTAAATAAGGCTATGAGAATAAAGTCAGGCAAATAAAGACAAGGGGCAATATAGGATAAAGGTTCTTGGAGGGGTTTTATTGGAAATTGAAGCGTTAAAGGATTTAATTGCAGGACATGAAAAAGACATGTTCGCCTTTTTAGAAGAGTTAGTCAATACAGAATCAGGCATTGATCAAATTTCTGGTGTTAATCAAGTGGGGGCAATGATCAGCCAATGGTGTGAAGATATTGGCATGACCACGCGGACCATTCCCCATGATCAAGCAGGGGACTTGTTGATTGCTGAATATAAAACAGCTGAAAACAAGAACCAGAAACCCATCGTTTTATCTGGGCATATGGATACTGTCTTCAATGCCGGTGTAACCAAAGACCATCACTTCCGTATATTATCGGATAAACCAGGATTCGCCAAGGGTGCCGGCCTGATGGACATGAAGGGTGGCATCGTCATCGCCATTTATGTAGTGAAAAACCTGATTGAAATGGGCTATCAAAAACACCCCCTAAGTCTAATTTTTATTCCGGATGAAGAAACCCTCCACCGGTATTCAGATACCCGCCAGGAAATGATTGGAGAATTACAGGACGCAGCCTTAATGCTGAACTTTGAACCCACATCAACCTTTGAAGAAATAGTGGTCGGCCGTCAAGGTGGTATGATGATGAACGTAACCGTCGAAGGGGTCCAAGGTCATTCCGGTATGGAAGTTGAAATTGGCCGGTCAGCGGTTGTGGAATTAGCTCAGAAAGTCGTTGCCCTAGAAGCCTTAACCGATATCCCGCGCAAGAAATTGATCAATTGCGGCATTATCAATGGGGGCGTTTCTGCCAATACGATTCCAGGTACTGCCAAAGGAAACTTCTCACTGAGATTCCCAAACCAGACCATTAAAGAGGAAATTATCGCAGACATCGAACGTGTTATTGCTGAACCCTATATAGCAGATACAATGACCAAATTTGAAATTGAATCTGGCGTAGATGCCATGGTTTACACCGATAAAGTCGATCAATTAGCAGACCATTACTTAGCCACGGCTGACAAAATGGGTTACGGTCCTCTAGCTAAGGTCGAAAGCCAAGGTGCATCCGACGCCTCTCTAGCATCTCTTGTAGACATTCCCGTTATTGACGGCTTGGGTATTGTGGGGACAGGTGCCCACACCCTTGAGGAAGAAGCTGATTTGACCTCACTTGTACCAAGAGTCGCACTATCCATTCAAGCCATCTTAGATTTATAATAAACTAAGCAAACCAAATAACCACCAACCTAGAGACATGACATCACTTAGTTGGCGGTTTATTTTGTTTGAGTAAATCTTTTGCTGAGCATTTAGTCAGCAATTTGTTCATTGTCTAAATTCGTACGAACCACTAACACATCACATGGGGCATTACGAATCACATATTCAGAAACAGAGCCGATAAATAAACGTTCAACAGCATTTAAACCAGTCGCACCAATCATAATTAAATCTGCTTTATTTTCAGGCGCTAAAGTATGGCAAATTTGGTACTTGGCGGAACCATAATCAATCACAGTTTCCACTCGTTCAATCCCTGCTTTACGCGCTTCTTCCTCATAATCAGTTAACATGACTTTAGCACGTGTTGTAACTGCCTCAGGAATGACCTCATTATATATATTTGTTGTTTGGAAGGCAGAGGTGTCAATAATATGGGCAACAATTAGGGTAGCATTATTACGCTTAGCAACAGCTACAGCCTTTTTAAACGCTAATCTAGACTCGTCCGAACCATCAATTGGGGCTAATATACGTGAATATTCTTGATACATTTTCCTCACGCTCCTTTGTACTTATTATACCACTTAAAAAGTATAAAGTAAGCGCTTAAGTATCGTTTTGCAGTTATACAGGTAAAAAAATGAAAAACAGCGATAATGATTGACTTTGTAGAAGGTTCCTTCTCTTACCTTGTATCCTACGTGATCGAAAAATGGATTAATACAACAAATTTAACCAAGGTTGAAAAAAGCCTGTATTAATAAAAATGTAAGGGCTTGCTAAACTAAAGCTATCAAATAAATGAGGAGGCAATTAGATGGCTGATTGGTTAAATATTGAAGGTAAGGTGTTAGTAGTTACGGGTGGTTCCTCAGGAATTGGTCGGACTATTGTAGAAAGGTTACTAGCGTTGAATGTAAAGGTGGCAAATCTTGATATTTCGGATAATGGACTGACACATGAAAACCTATTATTCGTACAAACAGATGTAACTTCTGCTTTAGCTGTAGAAAACGCTGTAAATGAAGTGGTGGCAACTTTTGGGACGATTGATGGTGTCGTGAATAATGCTGGTATAAACATTCCGAGACTTTTGGTAGACTCAAAAGATCCACATGGTAAATATGAATTAGATGAAAAAACGTTTGATAAGATGTTAGCTATTAATCAGAAAGGTGTATTTTTGGTTGCACAAGCGGTAGGAAGAGTACTTGTAAACAAAAATGCTGGTGTAATTATTAATATGGGTTCAGAATCTGGTTTAGAAGGTTCGGAAGGACAAAGTCCATATGCAGGAACTAAGGCAGCTGTTTATAGTTATACAAGATCATGGGCAAAAGAATTAGGTAAGCACGGTGTACGTGTTGTCGGAATTGCGCCAGGTATAATGGAAGAAACAGGTTTAAGAACGTTAGCTTATGAAGAATCATTAGCTTATACTAGAAACATCACAGTTGAAAAATTAAGAGATGGCTATTCTAGTACATCTACTACGCCACTGGGTAGAAGTGGAAAACTAGAAGAAGTGGCAGATTTAGTAGCATATCTATTTTCAGATAAATCAAGTTATATTACTGGTGTGACAATTAATGTGGCTGGTGGAAAAACTAGAGGTTAGGATGATTTGAAATGGCAATTATTAATAGATGGTACCAAATTTTACAAATTATGGATAACTATCAAAGTATAAAGCAAAAGGAATTGGCTGATTTATTAGAGATTAGCCGTCAAACTTTATCAAAAAATATCTATCTATTAAATAATGAGCTAGATCAAATTGCATCAATCAGTACTGAAGATGGCATTTATACTTTAGATGTTTTTGATATCAATGAATATGAAAAAATACTAGCAGGAAAATTAAAAAGAGAAAGTGATTTTAACTCTGCAACTAAGAGAATGGCGTATATTTTAAAACGGTTAATTGGACAAGAAGAAATAATTACGATTGATCAACTCTCGGAAGAAATGATGGTTAGTAGGGGAACAGTTTCAAATAATATATCTATGCTACGAAAAATTATATCTGATTATGAGGTAGAAATTATAGGAAAGACTAACAATGGCTTAGTAATTATTGGTGAAGAATTGGACATACGCCTAATTTATGTTAACTATGTTATGGAATATTTCCCACCGGAACTAGTAACTGATTCTTTTAAGAATTTGTTATCTTCCTATTGTTATAAGAATGATATCCCAGCCCATATCACGAGATTGTTAACGAGTGTAATAGAAGTAAGTATCTTAAGAGTTAGAAATAATCAGTTGCTCAAATCTATCAATCCTTATTATGAGAATTTTATAAAAGACACAGAATTTTTTGAATACATACATTATCTAATTGAAGAAAATTTTGAAATATCTTTGAGTGCAACTGAGATGGACTTTATTGTTTACCCGCTTAATGTGTTTAACCAAGGTAGCGGGATTAAAAAAGTTTATAACATGAACATGACTAGACATTTATTTAATCAAATAATTGAAAATGTAGAGCAAGTGTTTTCAATATCTATATCTAAGAACCAGTTTTTCGATATCATGCGGTATCACTTAACCCATCTCACTAACAGGTTAGTTATGCAGCTGGATATGAACGATTTATTTTTTGAAGAAATTGCAGAGAAATATCCTTCCTCATATGCGATGGCAGAAGAAACATCTAGAACAATTGCAAATGTAGTAGGTAGAGATGTTCCCAAAGCTGAGATTAATTATTTAACCCTATATTTTGAAATGGAACTTAGTGAAAACAGTGTTCCAAATAAGCGACATATAGCAGTGATTTGTCATACGGGGATGGGAACGGCTTTGATTATTAAAAACCAGTTGCAAAAAGTAATCGGACATGATGTTCATATAACAGCATACTCTCAGCAAGTAGTTTCCGATGAAACGTTGGATAAATATTTTGCTATATTTACAACAATACCATTAAGAACAAGAAATACTAAGGTGCCTGTTATACAGATGAATTCTATAGTGAATGATTCATTTGTTAAAGAACAGTGGAGAAAGATTGAGAAAAACTCTCTAATTTCTGATAACAAGTTGGAACTTGTTATATCTAAAATTTCTGCCAATTCAAATTATCTAGATCTTATTAATCAAATGTCCGAGGAATTGATTGAAGCAAACTTGGTGGATGATAATTTTAAGGACAGTATTTTAGAAAGAGAAAATATGAAGTCTACTATTTTTGATCCTACAATTGGCATGCCTCACGCCTTGAATTTCAAAAATAGAAAGATAGTTTTAAATTTTGGGAAATACGATAAGGATACAAATGATATTCCAAAATTTGTCTTTCTTTTAGCAATTCCCAATAATGCAGATGAAGAAATTAATAATTTGCTTTTGGATGTTTACGATTTTATTTTCAGAATCAGTAGTGATTCGAATTTGATTAAGAAATTATCTGATGTTGATTCCGAAGACAATTTACGGCAAAGAATAATGGAGGACTAAATTTTATGGACAACGTACTGATCGTAGGCCTAATAATGTTTTGTGCGTTTGTACTACAGACGATATTTGGATACATACAAATTCGAAATTTCAACAAAATATATCAAAATATTAGAAGCAGAGGAAAAGTGGCAATAGGACGTAAGTCTGGAAAAATTCGAGCAGGTACCATTGTTTTCTTTGGTATCAACGATGATGGTCAAATTTTTGATGCTTATTTAATGCAGGGAGTAACTGTATTATCTAAATTTAAACAAATAGACCAGTATGTCGGTCAAAATCTACATTTTATTGATAAACATCATCCTTTAGTCCAAAAAGAAAACAAACTCACTCAGTTTGCAATGGAAAATGCACGGGATTTATTCGTATTAGTGGATGCAGGTAAATACCATGAACCAGAGACTACTGCTCCAGTAGATAGAATGATGTATATGATGAATGTTTACAAATCAAAATTAGTTAGTAAATTGAACGGGAGGATATAAGAATGAATTATATAGTTAAATTTGCAGAAAGTTTCATGAACCTATTTCAATCAGGAGCAGATACCTTTATTGGCATGATGACTTCAATTGTACCACTGGTATTAATGTTAATGGTAGCGATGAATGCAATTGTTAACTTCTTAGGTGAAGAGAAAGTGGAAAAGCTAGCTGAAGTATCCGCTAAAAATCCAGTAACACGCTACTTAGTATTACCATTTGTTTCAGCTTTCATGTTAGGAAATCCAATGTCGATGACTATGGGACGATTCCTACCTGAATTTTATAAACCAAGTTTTATCGCATCACAGATGCAATTTTGCCATACTAGCAATGGTGTATTCCCTCATATAAATCCGGGAGAACTATTTGTATGGTTGGGGATCGCACAAGGGGTAATTGATTTAGGATTAAATGAGATGGACTTAGCAGTACGTTACTTATTAGTTGGGTTAGTAATGAATTTCATTGGTGGATGGTCAACTGACTTTATTACTGAGCGACTATGTAAATCTCAAGGTATACAGTTGAGTAAAGATGCTAATACGGTAGTGTAAAGGGAGGAATTCATTATGACAACATACAAAAGTATTAAAGTTTCAAAAGGCAGTGGTGGCTTTGGTGGACCACTTGTTATCACACCGACAGAGCAGAAGCACAAGTTCATTTATGTAGTTGGTGGTGGAGAACGACCTGCTATCGTCGATAAAATTGAAGAATTAACAGGTATGGAAGCTGTTAATGGATTTAAGACTTCTATTCCAGATGACGAAATTGCTTTAGCAATTATTGATTGCGGTGGGACTTTGCGCTGTGGTATTTACCCTAAAAAGGGTATACCAACAATAAATGTTCTTCCAACTGGTAAAGCTGGCCCCTTAGCACAGTATATTACTGAAGATATTTATGTTTCAAAAGTAAGTAATAGCCAAATTGAATTATATCAAGAAAGTGAAGAAGGACAGCCACTTGTATCAGAGGAAACTGCGTCAACTCATAATAAAGATGAAAAGAAACCTACATATGATACTAGTAAAAAAATGACCCAACAAGGCGGTAGTGGTATTATTGGGAAAATTGGGTTAGCTGTTGGTAGCTTTATGTCTACAATTAACCAATCTGCTCGTGAAGCAGTGCAAACCATGTTGACTACTGTGATTCCATTTATGGCATTCGTATCTTTAATTATTGGGTTAATTCAAGGTTCGGGAGTAGGTAATATCATCGCGAACTTTATGGCACCTTTAGCTGGTAATGTATTTGGCTTGATTGTTATTGGTTTCATCTGTTCAGTACCGTTTTTATCACCTTTATTAGGACCTGGAGCCGTAGTATCTCAAGTAATTGGTGCATTAATTGGGGTTGAAATCGGTAAAGGTAATATTCCACCTCAATTAGCTTTACCAGCATTATTTGCGATTAACACACAAAATGGTTGTGACTTCATTCCAGTTGCATTGGGGTTAGCTGAAGCAGATTCAGAAACGGTAGAAGTAGGTGTACCTGCAGTACTATACTCTAGATTTATTAATGGTGTTCCCCGTGTTGTAGTGGCTTGGTTAGCAAGCTTCGGATTATATAATTAGAAAGGAAAATTAAATTGAGTATTTATCAAACTAAAATTTTAAATATTGGTTCAGAAGCCGAAATATTTAAAGAAGAGAAAATGATGATTTTATTTGGAGATGATGCGCCAGCGGACCTAGCAGATTATTGCTATGGAATTGAAAAGGCTAATCTTTCCGAAGAAATTCAAGTAGGACAATATGTTGTAATCGAAGATCATGAGTTCCAAATAACGGCTGTTGGTAATGTTGTGAATAAAAATTTACAAGAATTGGGCCATATTACGATTAAGTTTGATGGAGCGGTATCGCCTGAGCTGGCAGGAACATTATATGTGGAAGATAAGCCTATTCCAAATGTTGAAAACGGTTCCAATATCTCAATAGTGTAATTTTCTGAAAGGATGCATAGCTTGAAGAATATAATTTTTGATATGGATGGCGTTATTACAGACTCCGAATACACATATTTAAATTCCAAAACGGAGATTCTAAAAGAAGCAGGATTTGATAAAGACATATCTTATCAATATCAATTTATGGGAACCACTTACGAATATATGTGGCAAACTATGAAAGATGAGCTTGGATTACCTTTGAGTATTCATAAATATATTGAACTGATGAATCACAAAAGAAAACTCATGATTCAAAATGATGGCGTAAAGGCCATTCTAGGGGCACAAGATTTTATAAAACAATTATCAGATGCGGGATTTCAAATGGCTGTAGCTTCTTCTTCACCTAAAAAAGATATCAACCATGTGATGTCCAGTTTAGATTTAAATGATAATTTTAAATACCTGGTAAGTGGAGAAGAAGTTGAAAATTCTAAACCAGCACCGGATGTATTCTTACTTGCAGCAGACTTACTAAACAGTAAACCAGAAGATTGTGTAGTGATTGAAGACACGAGAAATGGTGTGTTCGCTGGAAAAGCTGCGGGTATGTACACAATTGGGTTCAATAACCCTGATTATCCTGATCAGGATCTGTCAGCTGCAGATCAAATCGTAACTAGTTTTAATCAAATTCCTATCGATCAGTTCAGATAATTTTAAGGAGAAGCAAATGAGATTAATTATTGATTCGGCAAATATTGAAAAAATACAAGAATACGTTGAATACCTTCCTGTTGAAGGGGTTACTACTAATCCTAGTATATTAAAAAAAGAAGGAAAAATTGATTTCGCGCAGCATATCAAACAGATTAGAGAAATCATAGGAACCGACAAATCTATGCATGTTCAAACAATTGCCAGTGATTATGAAGGGATTTTAAAAGATGCCGAGACAATTCAAAGATTAATCGGGGAAGATACATATATTAAAATCCCAGCGAATAAGGACGGACTCGCAGCGATTAAGACTTTGAAAGCACAAGGAGTTAAGATAACGGCTACTGCCATTTATAATGAAATTCAGGCAATTCTAGCAACTGAATTAAATGCTGATTTTTTAGCGCCATATGTGAATCGGATGTCAAATTTAAATACTGATCCTTACCAAGCGATTAGTAATATTTATGAAAATATCAAAAGAACTGATAGTGAAACTAAAATTCTGGCAGCCAGTTTTAAGAACGTTGATCAAGTTCTAAAGGCAAATTTAGCAGGTGCAGAATTCGTCACAGTTGGCACGGATGTTGTTGATGCATTTTTAGCTGATGCTAATATCAATCATGCTGTGACTCAATTTACTAATGACTGGAACGACATACATAATAAATTTGAAATTTAGAGAGTAAAATCCTCGGTGCTAATGCTCCAATATTAGTTCCGAGGATTTTTTCCACAACAAAAAAAGGATGCGATAAACGCATCCTCTAAAAAGTTAATTTTATAAAAGAGCTCCGTTATGTGCCGTGATGAGATCTATCTGTATTGAACCCGCATTGATATACAGGTGGGAACCACATATCTACTTCAACAGTCCTCGTGATGAGGCGTTATATCCATAAACCTTGGCAGTTCCCTAGATAGCTAATTGTTCGGTCAACACATGTAAAGAAATCGCGAACACTACAGAGGAATTCTTCTTGTAAATATCATACAATCTTTTGAGGGTAATTTCAAGTTTTAGACTCTGAAAAAGCCGACAATTACCTTAATTTTAACATTTATAAGTGATTAATTACCTTCACGTTTACGGCGGTTTTCAGCTAAAGCCCGTTCATAATTCCCAGTGTCTCCGGCTTCGTAATACCGTCTACCAACTAGGGTATCTGGCAGGTATTGTTGGGATACCCAGTGGTTAGGGTAGGCATGTGGAAACTTGTATTCATTGCCGTGACCTAATTTTTCTGCGCCTTTATAATGCGCATCTTTTAGGTGTTTTGGAATGATACCAGACTTACCAGCCCGTACGTCAGCAAGGGCAGCATCAATTCCTTGAATGGCCGAATTGGATTTAGGCGATAAGGCTAAATCGATAATGGCGTTGGCTAAAGGAATCCGAGCTTCGGGTAGGCCTAATTGGTTGGCCGCTTGAACTGCGGCTACGGTTCGTTCGGTTGCTTGTGGGTTGGCTAAACCAATATCTTCATAGGCTATGACTAATAATCGCCGACATAAAATGGTCAATTCACCGGCTTCAATTAACCGTGCTGCGTATAAGAGGGCAGCGTCCACGTCGCTTCCACGGATAGATTTTTGAAAGGCTGAAATGACATCGTAATGCATGTCTCCGTCTGCATCGTGGGAGAATGATTTCATCTGCATGCTTTCTTCCGCGATATCCAAAGTAATATGGATACGGCCATCCGCATTTTCATCTG
This sequence comes from Aerococcus sp. NPDC058936, assembly GCF_042741995.1. Taxonomy (NCBI): domain Bacteria; kingdom Bacillati; phylum Bacillota; class Bacilli; order Lactobacillales; family Aerococcaceae; genus Aerococcus; species Aerococcus sp. NPDC058936. The sequence goes on from NZ_JBHYKZ010000011.1 coordinate 61,496, forward strand.
TTGATTTAACGCTTAGTTCTAGGGCGTTTAAGGCCGACCGCAAGTCCCCAAAGGCTGCATGGGCAAAGTGATCGATAGCATTGTCATCAATGTCAACTGGAAAACTGCCCAATCCGCGGTCACTATCGGTTAAAGCCCGTTCTAAACCAGTTTTAATATCTGCTTCATCCAGTGGTTCTAATTGAAAGATTTGGGCCCGTGACCGGATGGCTGGACTGGTATTAATAAAAGGGTTTTCAGTTGTTGCCCCGATTAAAGTAATCAATCCTGATTCCAAATGGGGTAGTAGAAAGTCTTGTTTTGTTTTATCTAGTCGGTGAATCTCGTCTAGCAATAAGACGATACCGCCAGAAAATTTAGCTTCCTCAACGACCGCCTGTAAGTCCTTCTTGCTGTCTGTTGCGGCATTTAACTTTCTAAAGGCATATTTCGTTGACCCAGCGATGGCTGAGGCAATCGATGTCTTCCCAATACCGGGCGGTCCATATAAAATCATGGATGATAATTGCATGGCTTTTACCATTCGAAAAATGATTTTGCCTTCTCCAACCAGATGTTGTTGGCCGACAACTTCTTCGATTGACCGAGGTCGCATGCGAAAGGCTAAGGGATTGTGTTGTGGCATTTACCTGGCTCCTTTCTTGACTATACTCCCATTAATTATAACATAGGTGATGCATCTTAGCGAATATACGTTCGTTTTCAAATAAAAAAGTAAGACAGAAAAATGGTTTGATAAGCACATTAGTGATAAAATAAGTCGAACAACCATTGCTATACGGATGGTAGAAGAGTAGATGAGGAGTTAGATTACATATGAATTGGTTACAGTCATTCATTCAACAAGCAGAGATTCGCCACGCCTTCAAAGAGGCATCGGTAGGGATTGAACGAGAGGGTCACCGGATTACACCTGAAGGGCAGTTAGCCTTAACCCCACATCCTAAAAAAGTGGATGGGTCAACGTCGTCATTTTATATTCAGCGGGACTTTGCGGAGTCGCAATTAGAATTGGTGACACCACCAGTTTATTCTGCGGACCATGTTATGGAATGGTTGCAAGCGATACATGAAGTTGCGATCGAGTCATTAACGGGAAATGAACGGATCTGGCCATACTCAATGCCACCTGCCTTGCCGGCGGATGACTTGATTGAAGTAGCAGATTTAGAAGACCCAGCTGCTGTTGACTACCGGGATTATTTAGTAGAAGTGTACGGGAAAAAATTGCAGATGATTTCTGGTATTCACTATAATATGCAGATTTCACCTACTTTCATTCAACTAGTCCATGAAGAAGCGAAAAAAGTTGACGGCAATAGCCAATCGCTAAAAGATTTCCAATCTGATTTTTACCTACGTTTATCTCGTAATTTCTTACGTTACCAGTGGATTTTAGTTTATTTATTTGGGGCGGCGCCAATTGCGGATGACAGCTTTTTCCGTGTGCCATCAGATAAATTTGCACACCCAGTGCGGTCAATTCGAAACTCTCATTTAGGTTACATCAACAAAGATGACGTGACCTTTACTTATGACAATTTAGAAGACTATGTGACGCAATTAGAGGCCAACGTGACTGAGGGCCGTTTAATCGCTGAGAAAGAATTTTACTCAAATGTTCGATTACGTGGTGCCAACAAAGCACGGTCTTTACTGAATAATGGGATTAAGTACCTAGAATTTAGACTGTTAGATATTCAACCGGATGCCGCTTACGGGATTAAAGCGTCAGATATTGAATTCATGAAATACTTCATCTTGTACTTAGTCTGGTCCTGTAAAGATGCCAATATGGCAGATGTTCATTACGGGATTGACTTGAAAACTAAAGTTGCTGAAGAAGAAACTTTCCAAAAAACGCAAGCCATGGATGAAGGATTAGCTATTTTGCAAGACATGCAAGACATGTTAGTAGCCATTGAAGCTGATCAGTCAGTTATTGAAACGACACAATTGATGGTAGACCGGATGAAAGACCCAGCATTAACCCCTGCTGGCCAAATAATAACGACTATGAATGATGTTGATGGCTACTTAGAAGCAGGGCGTCATTTCGCGGAAGAGGTCTATGAGTCAGCCTGGGCTAAACCTTATGCTTTAGGTGGATTTGAAGATATGGAATTATCCACACAAATCTTAATGTTCGACGCTATCCAAGAAGGCTACCAAATGGATATTTTGGACCGTGATGACCAGATGCTGCGTCTAAAATACAAGACCCACAAGGAAATCGTGAAGAATGCTAACATTACAAGCAAAGATCCTTATATTGGTCACTATGTAATGGAAAATAAGGTAGTCACTAAGGCGTTATTAGCTGAGCACGGCATTCATGTACCGAAAAGTTTGGAATTTAACCAATTTGATGAAGCAATGAAAGTGGCCGCTTTATACCAAGAAAAAGCGTTTGTGATTAAACCAAAATCGACGAATATGGGGATTGGAATTTCAATCTTTAAGAAAGGCGCGACGGCTGACGAATTTAAGGCAGCTTTAGATATTGCCTTTAAAGAAGACCATACTGTTTTAATCGAAGACTTTGCCTTTGGCACTGAATACCGTTTTTACGTTCAAGAAGGGGAAGTGTTGTCTATTGTCAACCGTGTTGGTGCTAATGTGATTGGAGACGGTCAGTCAACAATTGAAGAATTGGTCGCTGACAAGAATAAAGACCCTAAACGAGGACGGGACCATCGTTCACCACTAGAAATCATTCAATTAGGGGATATTGAAGTGAACACCTTGAAACAACAAGGCTTTACACCGACTGATGTGGTGCCTGAAGGGCAACAAGTCATTTTACGAGAGAATTCAAACATTTCAACAGGTGGAGATTCTATTGAAGTCTTAGCCGATATGCATGATTCTTATAAGGAAATTGCTGTGAAGATGGCGGCTGTTTTAGGGGTGAATATTACCGGATTAGACCTAATGATTGAAGACATTCACCAACCAGCAAGTGCAGATAACTACGCATTAATTGAAGCCAACTTCAACCCAATGATGATGATGCACATTTATCCAGCAGTGGGAGAAGGGAAACGGATCACAAAAGACCTGTTAAACTTCCTATTCCCAGAGAAAACAAAATTTACGGGAGGAAAATAATGAAAGGCATTTATTTAGATTACGCCGCAACAACACCAGTTGACCCAGAAGTCATTGAAGTCATTACAAATGCCATGCATGATGATTTCGGTAATGCTTCAAGTTTGTATAAGATTGGGCGTGAATCTAAGCAGAAGATAGAAGGCGTCCGCAGACAAATTGCCAAGACCCTAAACGCTGATGCAGATGATATTATCATTACGTCTGGTGGGACCGAGTCCAATGATTCAGCTATTAACCAAACTGTTGTGCGTTTAGCGGAAAAGGGTAGCCATTTAATTACCACCGCTGCAGAACATTCTTCTGTCTACCAGACTATGCGTCACCTTGAAAGACAAGGTTTTGAAGTGACTTATCTAGACTTTGATGAGGAAGGTCATATTGACTTTGAAGAATTGAAAAAAAGCATCCGCAAAGACACAATTTTGGTATCCATTATGGCTGGCAATAATGAAGTAGGGTCTCTGCAAGATATCCAAGCCATTGGCGACTTCTTACATGAGAAAGGTATTTTCTTTCATACAGATACCGTCCAAACATATTTGAATATCCCTTTAGACGTGGACAAAATGCACATCGATGCCTTGTCTATGTCTGCCCATAAAATATACGGGCCAAAAGGCATTGGCTTTATGTATTACCGTAATGCGAAGGCGGATTTTACCCCTTATGTACGTGGCGGTAACCAAGAAAATAAACATCGGGCAGGAACAGAAGCCTTACCTTTAATTTTGGGCATGTCTAAAGCCATCGAAAAACAATATGACAATATGGACAAGCACCAAGACCACTTAAAGGCCTTGCGTCAACATTTCTTGGAGGGTGCTCGGGAACGTGGGTTAGACTTCCAAATCAATGGTCCGGCTGAAGCAGAATTGGCCCATGTCTTAAATATCTATTGGCCTGGTCACCCGTCTGATCAAGTTTTAATCAAACTAGACTTAAGAGATGCCTACTTATCAGCAGGTTCAGCATGTACAGCAGGATCACTTGAACCATCACGTGTGCTTGTGTCTATGTTCGGGGCGGATTCGCCACGAATCGCAGAAAGTTTACGACTTTCTTTTGGAGACCCGACCGAATTTTCAGATATTGATCAAATTTTAGATATTTTTGCTTCAATTAATTAGTTGTTTTTAGTGGAGGAGAACAGATTATGGCAATGACAGCAAGTGTCCAGTTAAAAGGTGCTAGTAAGAAATTTAAACTAGCCGATACAGTGAAGAAATATACCCTTAGAGATTACGGATTCCAAGAGGGTAAACAAGGAAACTTTGAATTTGAACGCGTAGTAACCGCATCATTTAATGATAGCCGTGAAGTATTATTCAAAATGAAAGTGAACAGTAGCCTTGATGGTTTTTCTATGACCGTGACCAATTTAAACGGGATGCAAGTGGTGAATGTTTATAAAAACGACTCGATGGCGCCACTGCAAGAAGCGGTTGAACGGTTACAAGCGGATATGGTTGCTATGGGTATCCTTGAAGAAATTGTATAAACTATAATAAATATACTCGGAAAAAGTAAGCGTATTGCTTGCTTTTTTTGCTACAGCCTGTATAATCTGTACTTGTGATTTTATAATCTCTACTAACAACCTAATATACGACCTTCAATCGTAAAATTATGGCAGAAAGATGGTGATGTTGTGGTAGAAAATAATCCAAACAAAAATACCCGCGTGGTAGTCGGTATGAGTGGTGGCGTTGATTCCAGCGTTACGGCTTTATTACTGAAACAACAAGGGTATGATGTCATCGGTATCTTCATGAAGAACTGGGATGACACAGACGAAAATGGTTTCTGTACAGCAACGGAAGATTACAAAGACGTTGCCGCAGTAGCCGCGCAAATCGGTATTCCTTATTACTCGATTAACTTTGAGAAGGAATATTGGGACAAGGTATTCACTTATTTCCTAGATGAATACAAACGTGACCGGACACCCAATCCGGATGTAATGTGTAACAAGGAAATCAAATTTAAAGCTTTCCTAGACTACGCATTAGAACTTGGGGCTGACTATGTTGCAACTGGCCACTACGCGCAAGTTGAACGCGACGCTAAAGGCAAAGTACATATGTTACGTGGTTTAGATAATAATAAGGATCAAACATACTTCCTTAACCAATTATCACAAGACCAACTACAACGTGTCATGTTCCCATTAGGCCATTTAGAAAAACCAGAAGTACGTCGTATTGCTGAAGAAGCAGGCTTAGCAACTGCTAAGAAAAAAGACTCAACTGGTATTTGCTTTATTGGTGAAAAGAACTTTAAAGAATTCCTAGGTAACTTCTTACCAGCACAACCTGGTAAAATGATTGCTGAAGATGGGACTGTAATGGGTGACCACATGGGTTTGATGTACTATACAATCGGCCAACGTAAAGGATTAGGCATCGGTGGCGGTGGCGAATCTGATCAACCATGGTTCGTTGTAGGAAAAGACCAAGCTAAAAACGTTTTATACGTTGGCCAAGGCTTCCACAACGATAAATTATATGCAGACTACTTAATGGCGAGTGACCTCTCATTTGTCGATGACGAATTTACGGCAACATCATTTGATTGCGCAGCGAAATTCCGTTACCGTCAAAAAGATACACAAGTCCATGTTGATATCAATGAAGATGGGACTGCGAAAATCACTTTTGCAGAACCAGTACGTGCAATCACGCCAGGGCAAGCGGTTGTATTCTACGACGGTCTAGAATGTCTAGGTGGCGGTACAATTGATGCTGCTTTCAAAAATGCAGAAGTAGCAGAATTACAATACGTTTAAACACTTCAATCAACTATTCAAACAATTCAAACTAACATAGAAGAGGCGTGATGTCATGGTCACGTCTTTTTTCTATTATATTTCTATAGGCAAAATGACTTAGTGACCTATAAATCTATTCTTTCTGAACTACTTGAATATGCTATAATATGTAAGATTACTAAGACGAGGAAGGAGCAGCCAACATGCGACAAAATCAGAATCAATCAACAAGTGAAGATTATGTCATAGGTGAGGTAAAGGCGACCTTCTTTTTTAATGAAAGCAACTTTTATCGGGTAATGTCCGTTGAAATAGATGAAACCAATACCATGTATTCAGAAAAAGAAATCGTGATGACGGGAAACTTCCCAACTATTCAGGATGGGACGACCTATCACTTTAACGGGAAATTGGTGGACCACGCTAAATATGGAGTCCAATTCCAAGTAACTTCTTATGAAGCGCAGAAAATCACTTCTAAAGAAGGGTTAATTCGCTTTCTATCGTCCGAACAATTTCCAGGAATTGGAGATACGATAGCCAGTCGTATTGTTGATGCTTTTGGCGACCAAACCATTGATACTATTTTAAATGATTCAGAAGCCTTAAAAGTGGTTAAAGGTTTGTCTAAAAAGACAAGAACGATGTTACATGAGCGGATGGTTGAACAAAGAGGGAATGAACAAGTTTTCGTTAAGCTCGCTGAGATGGGTTTTTCATCGCGGTTGGCTGGGCAAATTTATGGCCTCTACCATAACGAAGCGGTCGAAATTATTGAAGAAAATCCTTATATTTTGATCGACGATATCCGTGGTTTTGGTTTCCAAAAAGCAGACCAAATTGCTTTAAATATTGGTTTTCCCTTGGATTCACCAGTTCGGATTGCAGGGGGAGTCATGTTTGTCCTAAACTTAGCCACTTTTGAATCAGGAAATACTTTTGTGATGGAAGAGCCACTGATTGAGAAAACCCAAGAAGTCTTGATGCAGGGGCAGTCACAATTTATTGAAGCTAAACGCATTCAAGATACCATTTCAGATATGAACGAAACAGGTAAGTTGATCTTATCTGAAGAAGGGCGGGTTGCCTTGCCCACTTTATACTTTGCTGAAGTGGGTATTGCCAAAATGATGGGACAAATGCAGCAACCTCAGTATCAACCCCAATATCCGGGTGTTGATTTAGACGAAGAAATCCAAAAACTAGAACAAGATTTAGGTATTTCCTACGGGCAGGCTCAAAAGAAAGCCATTAAAGAGGCCTTAACTTCTAAAATGTTTATCTTAACTGGGGGACCAGGGACAGGTAAGACCACGGTATTAAACGGTATCGTCCAATTGTATGCTCGTTTAAATGATATTTCCTTAAATGTAGAAGAATACGACCCAGGTGCTTTTCCAATTTCTTTAGCCGCTCCAACAGGGCGAGCAGCCAAACGAATGACTGAGATGATCCGCCTGCCAGCTTCAACTATTCACCGTTTACTCGGTTTAACAGGCGAAGAGGATGACAGGGAAGACGGCGAAGGATCAGGCATGCAACTAGAAACGGACTTGTTGATTATTGACGAAATGTCCATGGTGGATACGTGGCTTGCCTATAAGTTACTTTCAAGTGTCCCTTCATTTATGCAAGTCATTTTTGTGGGAGATAAAGACCAGTTAGCTTCTGTAGGACCTGGACAAGTATTAGCTGACTTATTATCTTCACAGACAGTTAAAACACGTGAATTAGATGAAATCTATCGTCAGAAAAACCAGTCGACCATTGTCCAATTGGCTCATCAGATTAAACAAGGTGTCGTCCCTAAAGACTTGATGATGAACCAACGTGACCGATCATTCTTCAAGGTGCAAGCGAATCAAATTGCAGACTTAGTAGCTATTGTGGCTAAGCGCGCTGTTGACAAAGGCTATCAAAAACGAGATATCCAGGTCCTAGCGCCACTTTATAAAGGACAGGCTGGGATCAACCATATTAATGAACGGTTACAGGCTGTTTTAAACCCTAATGACGACGGCAAACGCCGGGAGCTCGTCTATTTTGAGCAGACCTTCCGAGTTGGGGACAAGGTCTTGCAACTGAAAAACCAAGCCGAGAAAAACGTCTTCAATGGAGATTTAGGTGAGATAGTGGCTATCTTTTTTGCCAAGGAGACGACCAACAAGGTGGACCAGATTGTTGTCCAATTCGACGAGGTTGAAGTGACGTATGAACGTAATGACTTTAATGAAATTACGCTGGCTTACTGTACGTCCATCCATAAATCGCAGGGGTCAGAATTTCCGATTGTCATTGTACCTTTAGTGCCGCAACACCACCGGATGCTGAAGCGAAATTTGTTATATACTGGGATTACCCGGGCCAAGCAGTCCTTAATTATGTGCGGTGAACCCGAGGCCTTTCAAACGGCCATTCAAAATGTAGATGCTAGTCGGCAAACCCAATTAAAGGACTTTCTGATGGAAGCTGTAGATGTTGATGAGCGGATGGCAACTGCGGTTGAAGCAGAAATTGAAAAAAAAGATGGGACACCAGCAAAAGATCAAGCTGAAAGTCGGGCAGAAATGTCATCAGAGGATGATTTAACGGAAAATTCAAGTCCAGAAAATGGAGACGCCACTGAAGAGCGTATAGAACTGGAAGTGGTAGCTAACAGTGATCCAGAAGTTGAAGATTTTTGTCTGACAGCTGAGTTAGCCCTGAGTCATACAATTGACCCTATGATTGGGATGGAAGGGATTAAGCCAGAAGATTTTTAGTTGGATACTGGCTTGAAAACTTGACAAATTAGGCATTCTGTCAGTATAATTTGGAATGTGAAAAGACCAAAAAGTCTACAAGTGGAAAGAACCATATTTTATGAACCTTAGCGAGGATGATTAGGTGCAAGCATCCAACCATAAAATGCTCTCTTTCTAAACATTTAGTCGAAAGACTACGCGCTAGCGTTATCCAGCAAGTAGAGAGGTAATGTGAACATAGCATTGCAAATGAGGTGGTACCGCGCAAAGTCGTCCTCAATTTGCAATGCTATGTTTTTTTATTTTGAGGAGGACAATTATGAAACAGTTAACATCAGCAGAAATTCGCCAAATGTGGCTAGATTTTTGGCAATCTAAGGGTCATAGTGTGGAGCCAAGCGCTTCATTAGTACCGGTTCAAGACCCATCATTATTATGGATTAACTCGGGTGTTGCGACCTTGAAGAAATACTTTGATGGTTCTGTGGTACCAGAAAATCCGCGTATCACTAACTCACAAAAATCAATTCGTACCAATGATATTGAAAATGTTGGTGTGACGGCTCGCCACCATACTTTATTTGAAATGTTAGGAAACTTCTCTATCGGGGACTACTTCAAAGTGGAAGTGATTCCTTGGGCTTGGGAATTCTTAACTGATGAGAAATGGTTGGGCTTAGATCCTGAGAAATTGTATATGACTTACTATCCTGAAGATACTGAAACAGTTGAATTATGGCGTAAGGCAACTGGTTTATCTGATGACCACTATGTTCCAGTTGAAGACAACTTCTGGGATTTAGGTGCTGGTCCATGTGGTCCTGATACCGAAATTTTCTATGATCGTGGTGAGAAATATCAAGACTTAGAGGATTCTGACCCAGAAATGTACCCAGGTGGGGAAAATGAGCGTTACTTAGAAATCTGGAATATTGTATTTTCACAATTCAACCATATGCCAAACGGCGAATATGTGCCTTTAAAACATAAAAACATTGATACTGGTATGGGACTAGAGCGTATGACTTCTGTTATCCAAGATGCACCAACAAACTTTGAAACAGATCTATTCTTACCAATCATTAAAGAAATCGAAACTTTAGGAACATCTGTAAAATACGGTGAAAAAACTGAAACAGACGTGTCTTATAAAGTAATCGCAGACCACGTTCGTGCAGTAACTTTTGCCATTAGTGACCGTGCATTACCTTCAAATGAGGGGCGTGGCTATATCTTACGTCGTTTAATTCGTCGTGCGATTATGCATGCGCGCCGTTTAGGTATTAAAGATAATTTCTTAACGAAATTAGTGCCCGTTGTTGGGGATATTATGGCTGACTTCTATCCTGAATTGAAAGCAGATCAAGACTTTATCCAAGATGTGATCAAAACAGAAGAAACCCGTTTCAACGAAACAATCAACGAAGGGGAAGCCATTATTCAAGAAGTGATTGCAACGCTTGAAGCGGAACACAATAAAGTGATGTCTGGTGCGCAAGCCTTTAAACTATATGATACTTACGGATTCCCATTAGAATTAACCCAAGAATACTTGGAAGAAGTGGGGATTGATGTTGATTTATCTGGCTTTGAAGAAGCGATGAAAGCACAAAGAGAACGTGCACGTGCAGCACGTAAAGACGCAACTGGTATGGCTGTGCAGTCTGAAGTGTTAAGCGAAATTGATGTGCCATCAACTTATGTTGGTTACGACCAATTATCCGTTGAAACACGCATCAATACTATTGTATCAGGAGACGCACTGGTGTCATCAGCAGAAGCTGGGGACGAGGTATACTTAGTTGCTGAGCAGACAACATTTTACGCTGAAATGGGTGGGCAAATTGCGGATACAGGTGACGTCTTAGATCAAGATGGTCAATTAATTGGACATGTTGTAAATGTTGTTCGCGCACCAAATGGTCAGCACTTACATGAAGTGACATTAGACGCAGCAATCGTCTTGGACCAAACTGTTCAATTAACGGTAGACCGTCGTCGCCATCATTCAATCGAGAAAAACCATACAGCAACCCATTTATTACATCAAGCATTGAAAGATATTTTAGGTGACCACGCTAACCAAGCCGGGTCATTGGTAACAGCTGACCACTTACGTTTTGACTTCTCTCATTTCGGGCAAGTTACGGACGAAGAATTAGCTGAAATGGAAGCGAAAGTAAATGAAGCAATCGCGGAAGCTTTCCCAGTTGTCACGACAGTGACTTCGATTGATGAAGCAAGAGCTGCTGGTGCACAAGCTTTATTCGGTGAAAAATACGGTAGCGAAGTGCGTATGGTAGATATTAATAAGTGGTCAATCGAACTTTGTGGTGGTACACATGTTGACAATACAGCTGAAATCGGCCTATTTAAAATTACTTCAGAATCTGGTATTGGTGCTGGTATTCGTCGTATTGAAGCCGTAACTTCATTAGCGGCTATCCAAGAATATAAGATTCAAGAAAATATCTTGAAACAAGTTGCTGCAAATCTTAAAGCTGGTAAATTCTCAAACATTATTTCACGTTTACAACAATTTAGAGAAGAGCATAAGGAAACTTTACAGCAATTAAGTGCTTTACGTGATAAAATGAATGCGCAAGCTGCAGGACAAATTTTTGACCATGATGAAACGGTTGGTGCTTACACAGTGATCGCTGAGCACGTACCAAACCGTTCAATGGACGATTTACGTAAGATTGCGGATGAGTGGAAACAAAAAGACGCTTCTGATATCCTTGTGCTAGCGACTTCAGTAGATGATAAAGCAAATCTATTAATTGCTGTTGGTCAAGATGCTGTCAAAGCGGGTGTTAAAGCTGGTGACCTGATTAAACAAGTCGCACCTAAAATTGGTGGGGGCGGTGGTGGTCGTCCAGACATGGCCCAAGCCGGCGGTAAAAACCCAGCAGGAATTGAAGAAGCACTTACGTTTGCAAAAGAAATTATTGGCAAATAATGACGATTTCTTGTTAAAATACGGATAATTAGGTAAACTATAGATAATATTTGGAGGTGTTCTGATGAGTAATAAAGATGAAACAGTCCTATTCAATTTCGGAGAAAACAACGAAAAGGATGTCAAAGAGACATTAGAAATCGTATATGATTCTCTTAAAGAGAAAGGGTACAACCCAGTAAATCAAATCGTTGGTTATTTATTATCTGGTGATCCAGCTTATATTCCACGTCATAACGAAGCGCGTAATATTATCCGTTATCATGACCGCGATGAAATTCTTGAAGAATTAATCGTGAATTACATGAAACAATCTGGTCGCGAGTAATGCGATACATGGGATTAGATGTTGGGTCTAAAACAGTCGGCGTAGCTGTTTCTGATCCATTCGGTTGGACGGCCCAAGGGGTAGAAATCATTCCAATCGATGAAGAAGTTGAAGAATTCGGTTTGGACCGACTTGGTGAACTAATTGCTGAGTATAAGGTAGAAGCCTTAGTTCTAGGATTACCCAAGAATATGAACAATTCTATCGGTCCACGCGCTGAAGCCTCACAAAAATACGGCGAACTTTTGATAGACCGGTTTGATTTACCAGTCTTTTATCAGGATGAGCGGTTAACAACCGTCCAAGCAGAACGTATGTTAATTGCCAACGATGTCAGTCGTAAGAAGCGTAAGAAAGTGATTGATAAATTGGCTGCGGTATTGATTCTGCAGAATTATTTAGATGCCCACCCATCGTAGTAGGCGTACGGAAAGTCGCCTAGAATTGACGCGCTGTACCAAATACCGAAAAATAACTGTTAAGTAATTGGAACATTTTGGGAAGCGTCGGATAATTCTGACTTTTCAGTCCTGATATGATGGCTATTGATAGATATTTATTGAGTCCGTTACAGGCTCAACACACGAGAGGAAAAGGAGATTTTCAAATGACTGAACATCATGAACATGACCACGAAGGTCACGACCACATTACAATTGTTGACGAGGAAGGTAACGAGCAATTATTCGAAATTCTGTTTACATTTGATTCAGAAGATTTCGGTAAATCATATGTTATCGTCTACCCAGCAGGCGTATCTGACGAAGAGGGCGTAGAATTACAAGCCTTCTCTTACGTTGAAAGCGAAGACGGTTTTGAAGGTCAATTAAATCCTATTGAAACTGAAGAAGAATGGGATATGGTAGAAGAAGTATTAGCGACTTTTATCGAAGACGAAGATTTATAATCTGTCGCTTTAAGTAAATGTCAATAAAAGAGAGAAAGCATCCAATTGATTTTGGGTGCTTTTTTGGCTCTTCGTCAAATAGGACTGATGAGTAATTTCTACCAGGTAATCATTAGATTGCCTGGCTTTTTATATATTCTTTTCCATTATTCAT
>NZ_JBHYKZ010000012.1:0-72693 GCF_042741995.1 Aerococcus sp. NPDC058936
TTAACTTTATGATAATGGAGATTCCTCTTTTTTTGTAAAAAAAATATAGAACCAATGACTTTTTTGAAGTCATCAGTCCTATATATTGTAGAGCCCTTATTTTTTGCGTTTCTTTTCTAATTCCATGACAAAACCAACGATGATGATTGCTGCGAAGATGAAGCGGAACGGCGTTTGGAATTGTTCTGGGTTTGCTACTGTTAAAATCGTGATCATATAAACCACGAAGAAGACGATTAGGGCGGCACGCCAACCTAAGTCTTTGAATTTTTGCCACATATAGGTAACCCTTTCTAATGTTATCTGTCAATTAGACAATGGTAGTAGTCTAGAACATGTTTTTGATTTTTTCGATATTTTTAATTTCGACTGATAGTGTGCCATCCGGGTTGTTTTTGATTTCAACCACTTCTGGGTCATTGAATAAGTCTAAGGGAATAGATAATTCAATCCCGTTTTCAAACTTGAATTTTTGGCGTTGCATGTTGTTCCCTAAAAGTTCCGGCATATAAGGGGTTTCATCAGCTAACCCTTGTTCTTTAGTTTCCTCAAAGTAAGCTTGCTTACGAGAGAAATTGTCCCCATACATAACTTCAGCAATCGCTTGGTTATCAATCGCTTGTGTTTCATGAATAGTGTCATGTAGGATTTGTTTTACCTCAGCTAGATCTTGATAGTCATCTTCTCCAAATTTCTTAGCGGTTTTAGCGATAGCCTTTTTGATGATATTTACTGATTCTTTCATACTTGGATTGGTTTGGATATCCAAGAAGATTTCACTTAGATAGTTAATCCGCTCCCCGTATTCTTCTATCAGGTGTTTCTTCTCAATTAAAAAGTATTCTTCTGTATCGATGCAGTATAAAAACCCTTCGTCAATTGCTTGGGTTGGACTAGGTAGAATGGCCCGGTTGATAATCAGGTCATTTTTCAAGTTGTCTTGGTCGTACTCTACATAGTGGGTGTAAGATTCGTTGTGGTTTAACTTGAACATGCCGATAAAATAAGCTTCGTCCAGCCAGAATCCCGTCCACAGTAGATCCGCTGGCTTGATATCAGGGTTTAATTTTGTGAAATTGAAAAAACGGTTGGTCAGTTTTTGTGTGCCATGTAGGAAGTTTTCTGCTTGATTCATGCCCACTAAAATTTCCTTAGCTGGACTTCTATCAGGTAGCTTACCTACTTTTTGCTGTGCCGTGTACATGATTTTGGTCATCATTTTGTCAATATAATCAATCATATATTCCGCTTTATGGTCTAAAAGTGTCTGTGATAAGACCGCTTCGTTGGTGTTGGTATCAAAGATATGTAAAACTGCGGCATCGATCCGTAACATGTCGTATCCCTCTTTCTTTAGCATTCCTTTCTATTTTAACTTATAATAGGATTGTAGGATAGAAAAGATGGTATTAATTTGAAAAAAATACACTCAATTTGATATGTGATTACTGAAAGGAAGCAGCATAAATTATGGTAGCTAGTAATGAGCAATTTCCCCACCAACCGAAGAACATTATTTTCATGGTGTCCGACGGGATGAGCGTTTCACTCGCCTCAGCCTACCGGGAATACCTTCATCAAGATGTTGGTCACTTTAGAACCCCAAGTATCTTTAACCAATACTTGGTAGGCCAACAGTCCACTTATTCCTTTGACCCTTGGGCGACGATTACCGATTCTGCCGCCTCTTCAACAGCCATGGCCACTGGTGCCAAAACCATGAATGGCGTGATTGGCCTAGACAAACAATTGAGCCGGGTAGACTCTGCTTTAGAGATTGCCAAATTGAATAATAAAAAAACAGGCATTGTCGTGACCGCTGAAATCAGCCACGCTACACCTGCAGGTTTCGCGGCCCATGTAGAAAGCCGCTTAGACTATTTTGATATTGCTGACCAATACTTAGACGATACCATTGAAGGCAAGCAAAAAATTGACGTCATGCTTGGTGGTGGTCGTAAACATTTTATCCGCCCAGACCGAAATTTAGCTCAGGAATTTGAAAATCTTGGCTATGATATCGTTCATACTAAGCATGAACTCTTTAATTCCCATAACCCACAAGTCCTTGGCTTATTCTCCGAATTTGGGATTCCAATGGCCATTGATCGTTGGTCAAATGTGACCCCTAGTCTTGGTGAAATGGTCCATTCTGCCATACGCCGATTGGATACGAGTGATGAAGGATTCTTCCTAATGGTTGAAGGGAGTCAAATTGACTGGGCTGCCCACCATAAGGATGTGGTTGGGATCATGAGTGAAATTGATGATTTCGCCGGTGCCTTTCAAGTGGCTATCGATTTCGCCAAGCAAGACGGAGATACCCTTGTCATTGCTACCTCTGACCATGCGACAGGTGGGATGACTATGGGGGCGAATAATATCGATTCGTGGTTGCCTGACTATATTCGAAAAGTTAAAGCAACTCCTCAACACATTGCTGAGTTAACGCAAGAAACCAATGACTGGGTTGAAGTGATTCGTCGTAACATCCAATTTGAATTATCTTCTACCGAGAAAAACCAGTTACGGTCTATCTACCATACATATGTCTATACGTACGAGGAAAAGGTCAGCCGCTTGACCCAAGCCATTCGAGACATTGTAGACCGCCGTTCTAATACGGGTTGGACAACAGGTAACCATACGGGTGAAGACGTCAATGTCTATGCTTATGGACCCGGGTCTGATTACTTTAGAGGCTGGCATGAAAATGCTGAAACCGGCCAACTATTGAAAATATTGGCCGCTGGCCTATCACCAGATGACGATAATTATTAAAATATTGAAAAAAGCAGTAGCGCGATTGAAGTCGCGCTACTGCTTTTTAGGTTCGATTATTTCAGCGAAGGGATAATATCATTTTTCAAGTATTCACGGAAACCGTCTGCTGTTTCTTCGTGACGTAAGGCGAACTGAATGCTAGCTTTTAATAAACCTAGTGGTTCGCCAACTTCATACCATTCACCTTGATAGTCATAGGCTTTTAACTTGTCGCCTTTAGCTAAGTGGTTGATGGCATCTGTTAATTCTATTTCACCTGAGAAAGCATTTTCAGGAATAGCTTCGATGGCATCGAAAATTTCTGGTGGTAAAATGTAACGACCAATCGCCGCTAATTTTTCTTCGGTTTCATTTTGCGGTTTTTCTTCAAACTTATCGATATTGTAGATTCCTGCTTCACCGTTACCAGAAGTCGTCATAATCCCGTAAGAAGAAGTTTCTTTGGCAGGTACACTAGCCCCAGCAATTAATAAAGCATCATCAACTAAATTAGCTTGGTAGCAATCCATCATTTGTTTTGATAATGGTTTTTCACCTGGCGCACTCACCACGATGTCGTCTCCTAATAGTAATAAAAAGGGTTCGTCACCAACAAATGATTTGGCTTGGTAGATAGCGTCCCCTAACCCATTTGGATAGTGCTGACGTTTGAATTGAATATTCAATAATGACGTATCTTCAACCATCTTCAACAACTTATCTTTGTGTTTTTGCTTCAAGTTGTCTTCTAAATCAAAGTTTGCATCAAAATGGTCTTCTACTGAACGCTTGTTACGTCCGGTAATAATTAAAATCTCTTCAATACCACTCTCAATTGCCTCTTCAACAATAAACTGAATGGACGGTTTATCCAAGATTGGAATAATCTCTTTCGCCATCGCTTTAGTTGCTGGTAAGAAACGCGTTCCTAAACCACCAGCTGGAATTACTGCTTTTTTAATCTGTTGTTTAGCCATAATAGCCTCCTTGATTATATTGTCTTTATCTTAGCATAATTTACTTTCAACTAGGAAGGTAAACGGTTATTTTTCAAAAAATTATAATCCGAGCCATCATTTAAACAAATTTATCCGATCAATAATAAAGTAAATAATAACTGACAAGATAATCGAACCGACTAAAATAATGGAAAAACCATGGACATTATCTTCAAGTGGTAAAGCCACGTTCATCCCCCAAAGTCCTGCTGTAATCGTCGGAACGGTCATAATAATGGTAATAACCGTTAGCCTTTTCATAACATCGTTCAAGTTATTTGAAATAACATTCGACAGCATATCGTTCAATTTATTAATGACCGCCATGTCATTCTCAATCATGGTTTCTGCCTGGTTCATCTCGATTTGTACCCTATTGAGGACTCGTTCGTGGTAGCGGGTGTCCTTTTCTAATTGGTTAAAGTATTGGTTAAAGTATTGGTTAATCCGGCTCAAAGTCTTGGCGTTATTATGGACCGCGGTAGATAAGTATACCAGCCCCTTATTGACGTTAATTAAAGCGTAGGACACGTTGTTTTTAGTAGAATGACGGGCCTCCTCCTCAGCTTGTTTGATCAAGCCATGCATATTGGTTACCGCATCGATATGGGCCTGAGCCACCTCATAAAACATGTACATGACAAAGGCGTAAGCAGAGGTCATCGGTAAGTCACAAGGTAAATTTAACCGCTGGATATCTAACATAAAAGGCATATTGGTATGGTTCATGAAAGTGATCACCAAATCCTGCCCCATGACAATCACTAGCGGGGCTGTATGATAGGTATTCTCGCTAATTACCTCATGACCATAGGGATACTGGATAATGATATAGGTAAATAGGTCCCCGTCATCATTTCGGTAATACTCAATCCATGACGTTTCAAACTGGTCATAAACATACTCCCCGAAGTGGACTGGCAAGTGGTAGTCTTCAAGCACCTGCCGCACTTCCCCCTTATCCGGATTTTCATAATGCAACCAGGTTAGTTGCTTGACTTTATTGGCCAAGTCATCTTGAAATCGGTCCTCCTGGTCAAACTGAATCACTTTTCGGTAAACCATCTAATCCGCCTCCCAATGCTAATACAACGCCTTCTCTTCGCAAAAAGGCCAGCACAAAGCTGACCTTTCAATACTTTTATTCTAGTGGATAGTTGATTGGCTGTCTGCCAATAGGTCTTCATAAGCGTAAGCGAACTTCATGATATCGCCAGCCCCCATAAAGATCATGACTGCATTATCATAGTCTAATAATGGTGATACATTTTCCAATGGTAATACTTGAACAGGTTTTGTTACCTTGTTAGCTAGGTCAGAAACAGACACTTGCTTGTTGTCTTTCTCACGCGCAGAAGCGAAAATTTCGCATAAGTATACGTCATCTGACAAGTCCAAAGCACCCGCAAATTCGTCCATTAAAGCGATAGTACGGCTGAATGTATGTGGTTGGAAGACAGAAACAATCCGCTTGTTCGGGTATTTTTGACGGGCAGCATTAATCGTCGCTTTAATTTCTGATGGATGGTGCGCATAGTCATCGATTAAAGTCATATCGCCAATTTTCTTCTCAGAGAAACGGCGTTTAACACCACCGAAAGTACGTAATTCTTCCGCAACACGGTCTGCCGGGAAGTTTTCGAAGTAGCAGAAACCAATCACAGACAAGGCGTTCATTACATTGTGTTCCCCGAATGTTGGAACATCAAAATGACCATAGAATTCACCCAATACATGTACATCAAAATGAGACCCATCAGTAGCTAGATCAACATTTGAAGCCACAATATGGTTGTCGCCACCTTCAAGACCGTAGTACCAAACATCTAAGTCAGATTGATCAGCAAATTGACGTAAATAAGCATCGCCTCCGTATGCAATGACTTTTTTCTTCACTTGGTGAGCAAAAGTCGTATTCGCTGCAAATACTTGGTCAATATTTTCGTAGTAGTCGGGGTGGTCAAAATCGATATTCGTAAAAATCGCGTAGTCTGGGTGGTATGCTAAGAAATGTTTACGGTATTCGTCCGCTTCTAATACAAAATATTCAGCGTCTTCTTGACCCGCGCCAGTACCATCACCGATTAGGAAGTTTGTTGGGTGTAAACCACGCATCACATGCGCCATCAAACCAGTGGTCGATGTTTTGCCGTGAGAACCAGTAATCGCTACACTAGTGTAATCTTTGATTAATTCACCAAGGAAGAAATGGTAGCGCATCACGTCAAGACCTAATTCTTTCGCACGGACCACTTCAGGATGGTCATCGCCAAAAGCGTTGCCGCAAATGATAAACATACCTTCTTGGATGTTGTCAGCGTTAAATGGTAGTAATTCAATACCAGCTTTCTCTAGACCTCGTTGGGTAAAGAAGTAAGTTTCTTGGTCTGAACCCTGAACCTTATAGCCCATATTATGCAAGATTAAGGCTAAGGCACTCATACCTGATCCTTTGATCCCTGTGAAGTGATACGTTAATTCTTTATTCATGCTCGTTAAAATCTCCATTTCCTCGATTAGATTGCGCTTGTTTGTTCTTTAAATAGGGGGTTGATGACGGCTTGTCCTGGCCTGGAAAATAGGAATAATGTCCCGACTTAGCTTGTCTTCCGGGCTGGTTAAAGCTTACTTCTGGTTCATCCGCCATAATACTCTGCAGACCACGATTTAAATGCCCTCGCTTAGGCACAGTGGCTCTTCTAGACGAGGTTTCAGTAACCGGTGTTGCTTGCCGTTTTTCTTGGAATCCATTAGGTTGAGAAACCGCTTCTTCAAAATGAAAATGGCTGCGTTTGGATGACCGAGCAGCCTTGGCATCTTGACGATTACTGGTCCAATCTGTCGGCAAATCATTGGGTTGAAAAGGTCTGCGGAATTGGTAATCTTGATATTCCTGCAACTCTTGACGTAAACGGTCCAATTTTTGCTGGCGCTTGTCATCCACATTGACCGCTTTAAAGACCTCTTGCACCCCTGGATCTTCAACTGGTTTTGTGGTGTCCCGTTCCTCATTGTTGGCGTAGTTAAAATGCCCATATGAGGGTTGGTAGCGGTGACGATGATCTTTATCCCCTAGATAATAGTTCATCTGCTGACGGTCGTTTCCTTGACCCTCTCTTTGATAGGTCTTTTTAGGCGGCATTTGCCTTCCAGAAGATTGGTCCTCCCCCTGGTTATACCAGTTCATGTAATTGGGGAAAGTAATTGGATTGTCATTTTTCTCGTGTAACAAAGAATCATTCTCCTTATGGTAAAATGGGACAAATTGTTCAAGCTGATTTACGGACTTCTCTTCAAATCGCTGCCATTTATCCTTAGAATGTCTCAGTTTGTCATGGTCTCGACTCAACTACTCACCCCCAACACATTACAAGTATATTTTGCCTAATCAGACCATATAATACCTGCTAAGCTTCAACGAAATGTTCACTATTAATTTTATCAAATGAAGTCCCAACTGGCACGTCATTTTTAATTTCAAGGATACCTTTTCGTACATGTTCAGGGTCGACACCTAATTCAAATGCAGAAGTTAACATGCCATAGCTTGAAACGCCACGCAGTTCACCTTCCCAAATCACTTGACCATTTGGCATTACAGCACCTGGTAAGGCCGCCACAACAAACATCCCTTCTCGGACATTTGGCGCACCACAAACAATTTGAACAACCTCATCTGGACTAATTTTGGTTTGCGTAATATGCAAGTGGTCAGAACCTTCTAGATCCTTCACTTCTAAAACCTCAGCCACGACTAAACGCGGATTATCATTGAAAGGAATCGTTTCAAAACCTTGTTCATATAAGGATTGGTTGATTAAGTCTAATTGTGTTTGACTTAAATGAACACGTCCCTTTCCTTCAATTTGAATCATCTTAGAAATATTTTGGATGTTGTAACCCATTGTTTCTTTCGTTTCATTATTGAAAATACGGGTCACATCTCCAACCGTTGAAGTCGCAATACGATCTCTCGTTAATGTACCTTTGGAAAACATGATAACGTCACCGACGCCATCTCGATTATATATACTAATCCACATACTCGTTAAAATCCCCTTCATGTTTCTTTTTTAAAATAAAATTAAGTAAAACTTACGACATAAACCAATAAAAAAGCCTAGTCATCAACTAGACTGGTAATGTCCTATTAAAACGTATAATTATTCTACTAGATTATATACTCATAGTCATAAAAGTGCAAATAATAATAGGATATGAAAAATACCCATTTCCCCCGACAGCCAAGCTTTCCCGCCATGGCATAAATGGTTCCGCCATCATTTAAAATAACTTCACAAAATAAAGCCACTTTATACGCCAAACTATTGTGAATAGGTAAAACTATATTTTGCCAGCCATGATTGTTATAATATATTCATGATCACTTATCGAAATAGATTCACTTATTCAACCTTCAGACAACAAAGGAGCGATTATATGTCTAATCAATACGATCAACAACCAACAAAACGTGACGACATCCTACTAGCAGGTTTCTTATTTGGATGCGGACTAGTTATCGGTGGTGTTGTGGGCGCATTAGTAGCCGACCATTCTAAAAAAGTAGATGGCAATGACGTCCTACAAAAAGCCAAAGCGCTATTCACCGACCCAGGTACCATCGAAGGGTCTTGGATAGAATTACAACCCATTGAAGCAGAACGCTTTGGGCAGAAACAAGAAGTCTTCTACGGCGGGATCTCTCGTACAGAAGACAATGAATTAGTTCAATACGAATTTATGGCAGATCCAAAAACCGGGAACTTTCTAGATTTTTATAAGCTGTAAGCATAATTGAGGGACTGTGGCAATTGAAGTCACAGTCCCTCATTTTTTTATTTAAATTTAGCCAACATATAGTTAATTCTAAAACCACGGGCTGAGAATTTTTCTTCGTACTCTGTTTGCACATTGCCTTCAATAGCCGACTCATGCAAGTTCAATGAAATTTCTAAGAAATCCATGCCATACTGTGACATTGAAGTCAGTGAATATTCAAATAATCCTTGGTTATCCGTTTTGAATTGCAGAAAACCATCTGTTTGCAAAACATGTTTATATTGGTCCAAGAAGGTTTTGAAAGTCAAACGACGTTTCGCATGACGGGCTTTTGGCCACGGATCAGAGAAGTTTAGGAATAACTTGGCTACCTCACCCTCTTCAAAATATGAAGATAGTTCAAGGGCATTCCCTAAAATAAAGCGTAAGTTAGGTAACAATTCACCTTCCAAAGCTTTCTCCATCGCCATCACTAATACTGAATCTTGTAACTCAAGACCAATAAAGTTCACGTCTGGATTACGGCGGGCCATCTCAATAATGAATTGCCCCTTACCAGTTCCCACTTCTAAATGAACAGGATGGTCGTTTTTAAATTCAGCTTGCCATTTCCCCTGCATTGTTTCCGGTTCTAAAATGACATATTCTCTATGTTCTGCCATGGCGTCCTTTGCCCACGGTTTATTTCTTACGCGCATAATATCCTCCTAATGATTTGTTTTATAATTGATTTCGTTCCAAGAAAAAAGAGACGTGACATGAACTGCACATCCCCTTTTTTTGACCAATAACGGTCATAATATCAGGTTTTGAAAGTCAAACGCTTCCGACACTTCCCAAAATACGCCAATACTTGCAGTAAT
The DNA here is from genome assembly GCF_042741995.1 of Aerococcus sp. NPDC058936. Classification (NCBI taxonomy): domain Bacteria; kingdom Bacillati; phylum Bacillota; class Bacilli; order Lactobacillales; family Aerococcaceae; genus Aerococcus; species Aerococcus sp. NPDC058936. The sequence goes on from NZ_JBHYKZ010000012.1 coordinate 9,407, forward strand.
TGGTTGGCTTTTTGAGGCTCGAACCCGGTTTTGGCCCAACTTATGGGAGAGTTTACGCTTTAGCATTTACGCTCCTAAATGCGTTAGAAGCATCTAGTCTTACCGACTTTTGTGACACCTTCCTTACATTTCCCCTACTTGTTGTAAGTAACGGTTATTGTAGATATGTTTTAATTTTAAAATTTTTTGGTTCATGGCAATCATCCGATTTTCGCTGAAGTCTTTTTTGATCATATTCAAGAGATTCAACATCGAATACCATTCGATACGTTGATAGATATCATATGTAATGCGCAAGCCATATAAATCAAACCAGGCATCCCAATTTTTAAAATCAACATATTGCACCAACAATTGACTAATGTCTAGAATAGGATCAGCGATTTTTACCATTTCCCAGTCCACTAGATATAACTGATTGTCCTCAGCTCGTATAAAGTTCCGGCGGTTCAAGTCCCCGTGACACACCGTCTTGCGGACCCCTTCAACCAAATGACGAGTGTCCCATAGGCAAGCAGTCACATCGGCTAATAAGTGATGATGATGCAATTCTTTTGCCAAATCACTTTCATAATCCTGTAAAAAGCGGGCCGGCTCGTAAACCTCGCCGTCAATTTTAACGAGCATGTTATATAAATTATCCGAATGGTGGTAGCGGTACATCAATTTGACTACCGGCAATTGGGCCACTTCAAAATGCGACAAGACATTACCAGATACCCAATCTTGGGCCGTCATAATGTCTCCGCTAGACTCACGCTTGGTCCATTTCAACTTGGGCGCAAATCCTTCCATCGACAAGATGGTTAATAAGGGTGAAGAATTACGTTTTAAAAATACACGTTCATCGTTGGCATCATTATAGCCAACATAGGCTTGACCAGTATCCCCTCCAATGGGTTCGAGAATCCATTCGCGATCAAATTTGTATTCCAAAACCAGTCCTCCTCTCTTTTGCCCAAGTAGTGTCAACTTACTGTATAAAAGAAAAAAGTGAGCAGCGACTCCCTCTTGAGATGCTTACTCCTTTTTTCTTGAGTACTAGTTATTTTAGTTGGAAAACAGGACTTAGTCAACAGACTTAACGTATTCTAACCCTTTTTTCTTTCTTGTGGATAAAACGTGGTAAGTAGAGATAAAGGAAGAATAGGCCTAGTATAATGGTAGAAAGTAGCACCGCACCGGCAAAAATCCAGTCGTGGGTAAGCAAACTCGTTACAGCAAATAGTACAATTTGCGTACAAATTGGTTGAGCCATCATCTGTTTAAAGCCAGTCACCTGTAAACTTTGATCCATTGGATAAACCTGTAATAAGACATGTTGGTTCATTTTCTTAGCCATAGGTAAAATTTGGAAATGACTGAAATATTGAATCAGTAAAATCACCACTAAATTCAACCAGTGACTATTGGTTACAAAGACCAAATATAAAACCCCTACTAAAGTCATCCGGCCCCACAGCGGGTAATAATCACTTGCTCGCCAAAAGGCACGACTGTATAAATAAGCGTAAGGATTGTCCCCGCGGTTGATCACTTTAATAAAGCTATCCAAATACTTGCGTCGTTTACTAGAAACAGCATCTTGTGGCATATTCACAAATAAGGCCAATCCTCGTTTAATTTGCTGCTGGCGGTCTTGTTCCACCGCAACAATCTTATCCCAGTGCCAACCCCTTTTCCCGTCTGAAAAAGGACGAATACCGGTAAAATAAATGGCGATTAAATACAATAGGGCTACACCTAAACACAGATATGGGGTCACAAAGGAAGCCAATAATACCGTGACAAAAACCACTAGATACAAGACTGCCTTATGAATTTTAATCACCCGGCTGCTGGTATAACGCCAGCTTTCTAAAATAATATTTAAGTGGGCTGTCTTAAAGCAAATCAAAATTACGGTCAAGACAATCAATTCAAAGATCGAATAGCCTACCATAGCCATCAGCAGTGGATAAGAAGCAGCTACCATCATGATGATAATGGCACTCGGTAACAGTAATGAATGGTTCAAGGCTGAGCGAAACCAGTCCGTAAATTTCGACTCCATAGGTAAGAGAAAGACCAAGTCTGCCGCCACAATATGTGAAGCCACACCGGTAATAAAAACCCCAACCGTCATCAGAACCGCCCAAATCACGTGGACCCAAACCCCGACCAATCCCTGCGACAAGCCTGACAGCCAGTTGGAATATTGGTAAGCCAAAGCTCCAAATAGGAAGAAGAGGACGATTACGGCATGATCATTAAAAATATATTTGGCATTCCTTAGAAATAAATCTTGCCCTTCTTGCCGCCGTTTTTGGTAAGTGTCAAGCAGACGCATGGTCATCTGCCCCCTTCGCTAAGCGTAGATATAGGTCATCTAAAGTAGCGCCTGGCATTTGATATTGTGCTCGGATTTCATCCAAACTACCTGACGCCACTAACTCACCATTCGCCAAGAATAAGAATCGGTCACAATACTGTTCAGCTGTTGCTAAGACATGAGTGGTCATTAATACTGACGCACCCGCATCACGTTTGGCCTTCAAAGTATCGATAAAATCATGGATAGCCAGTGGATCTAACCCAAGAAATGGTTCATCCACTACATATAAAGATGTCTCCACTAGGAAGGCACAGACAATCATCACCTTTTGCTTCATCCCTTTTGAAAAATGAATCGGCAGCCAATCTAACCGTTTATCTAAACGAAAGGTTTCTAGTAAAGGTTGGGCATTTCTTAGTGCTTCTGCCTGCCCTAAACCGTAGGCCATCCCAGTTAATTCAATATGCTCTCTCAAAGTCAATGATTCATATAGTACGGGCATTTCCGGAATATAAGTGAAGGATTGGCGATAGGCATTGGCGTCATCGGTTAACTGATGACCGTCAATGGCAATCTCCCCCTTCATCGCTCGCATCAGGCCGATAATATGTTTAATGGTAGTTGATTTACCCGCACCATTTAGCCCAATCAAGCCAACAATCTCACCTGATGCAATTTCAAAATTCATATCTTTTAGTACAGGCTGACTAGAGTAGCCACCTGTAAGTCCTTTAACTGTTAATGTCATTTTGTTCATCCTTTTATTGATCTCGATTTAATCTAGCATTTAAGTTTAATGATAAAGAAATCATTTCAACTCTAGCATAGCACTGAAATTGTTCCCTTCCCATCATTTATGTTAAAATTAATACAATTATAGCCTTTAATTTAACATTATTTTCGAGTAAATGCGATGAATTAACCCGGCCAAAGTTAACCCAATATTGAAAGCGAGGACTATTCATGGATAATTGTATCTTCTGTAAAATTGCAAACGGTGAAATCCCCACAAACAAAGTCTACGAAGACGAAGTGGTGATAGCCTTCCTAGATATGAGCCAAGTCACAAAAGGCCATACCTTACTGGTACCTAAAAAACACATCCAAGACATTTTCGGCTACTCATCAAATGACGCTGGCGCAGTCTTCAAACGCATCCCATTAGTTGCCAACGCATTAAAAGATGCTTTCCCAGATATGCAAGGTTTAAATATTTTAAACAACAATGGCGAGATGGCCTACCAATCTGTTTTCCATTCACACGTCCACTTAATCCCTAGATACAACGGGGAAAATGACGGCTTTGGTCTAAAATGGGAACCAGCCCAAGAAGGCACATACGCTGATGAAGACTTAAACCACATTGCCAACACAATCAACCAACAAATCGAGGGATAATATGAAAAAATTTATTACTGGTATTCTATTTGGTGCCGTTGCTGGTGCAGGCTATGCCTTATTAAAGACACCACACTCAGGCACTGAAAATAGAGAACGTTTGAAAAACTATTTAGACGATGTCACTTATGCAGCCAATGATCTAACTGGCTCAATCGCCCAAGCACAAAATGCAGTTACAGACTTAGCCCAACAAGGCTTATCTTCTGCCAAAGTTGCCCGTGATGAAATCACTTTAGCCATCAATGATTTCAACCAATCAACTGCCCCACAAATTTCAGAAATTCAAAAACAAGTGGCAAAACTACAAAATGACTTATCCGCCGCTGACATCCGTGCTAACGAGGAAAATGCTGATTCTTAAAGATGTTTTAAATATGAAGATTTCTTGATTAATCTTCTGAATCATTGTGTATAGCATTTTTGGTATGCTATATTAAGACTTGTATTACAAGATTTGACAGGAGTGAATCGAGAAAATGATGATTAGTAAGAAATTCAAACTTACTTCAATTGCCTTATTAAGTACTGTTGCTCTAGCAGCGTGCTCAACTGGCTCAAGTGATGGTTCAAGCGCCGTTGCAACTGGTGATGGTGTTGAAGTAACCAACGAAGAATTACAAGCCGAATTAAAATCAACATACGGTAACACCGTATTGCAAAAATTAATTATGGAAGAAGTATTCGTAAACGAAGTCGGCGATGACCGAGCTAAAGAATTAAAAGAAGAAGCAACTACTGAAGTTGAAACGCTAATCGCTAATTATGGCGGAGAAGATCAATTCAATACTGTATTAGCATCTTCTGGTTTCTCAGACCGTGAAGACTACGAACACCAAGTTTACTACTACAAATTAATGAGTGAATCTGTATCTAAATACATCGAGGTTACTGACGAAGAAATTCAAACAGCCTACGATGAATACACACCTTCATTCACTGTTTCACACATCTTAGTGGATGATGAAGAAACTGCTAAAGACTTGATTGCCCAATTAGATGATGGTGCTGACTTCGCTGAATTAGCGAAAGAAAACTCAACAGATACAGCATCTGCTGAAAACGGTGGTTCATTAGGTGAAGTAAATGCTGATTCTGGGTTAGATGAAACATTCTACGCTGCAGCAGAAGAACTATCTGAAGGCGAGTACACAACTACACCAGTTGAAACTGACTACGGTTTCCACATCATCAAGATGGATGAAAAACCTGAAAAAGGTTCTCTAGAAGACGAAACTGAACAACTGAAAGAATCTATTATTTCTGAAAAATTAACTGATTCTACTTTAGTTGCTGGTATCGTTTCTGACATCATGACAGCCCACAACATCGATATTAAAGACGATGACTTGAAGACTGCCCTAGATGACGTGATTATCACTGAAGAAGAACAAGAATCATTAGATGCTGAATCTGAGTCAGCTGCCGCAGCAAGTGAATCAGCTGCTAGCGAATCTGCAGCTTCAAGTGAAGAATCATCTGAATCTACTGAATCTTCTAGCGAAGAATCAACTTCAGAAGAATCTAGCACAGAGGAATCATCAACAGAGTCTTCTTCAACTGAATCTTCTGAATCATCAGAAGCAGCTTCAAGCGAAGCATCATCTTCAGCTGAATAAGCTAACTGACATACCTAAATGGAAAGCCCAGCCGGTTGCGGATGGGCTTTTTTGATGTGATTGATCTAGGAATTGTATTTTGATATTATTTGTGACTTATATAAGCCTCGGATTCCGTTTTATCTGTCATTGACTTAAAAATTAATCAATACGGGACTGAATTTCTGTAAGGGTTGCTGGTGTTTAATCTGCGTCGAATAAGTCTGGACTCAATACGTAAAGCCCATTAACCATCATGTTATGCTTTCTTTAGTGTTTCATCTATCTAAATGCTCAATATCACATTGAGGTTTAATTCGCATAATTTTAGCTGGCATAATAAAAAACGGAATACCCCTTAACTGAGGTATTCCGTTCTTACTATGCTGGACAATTATTGCCGTTCACCACTTGGAAATTGTTGTTACAAGTAGCTTTGATTTCTTTGTGTGTTTCAAAGTAGCGAGAGATTAATTGATTCATCTCCAGGTTGACTTCACGGACAATTTTTGATGAATCAAACATGTGATAGTCACCACCACCAACAGCTCGATACTGGTTGAGGGTCACTTCAAATTCAGCTTCTAAATCCAATGGTTGCCCGTGGTAGTTTAATTTGGTTACCCGTTGACCAATGGGTTTTGATACATCAATGATGTAGTCAATCCCTTCATACATGTCGTAATTATAGGCTTTTGGTTTGGGATATAGCCAATCCTTAGACATGACGATTTCTTGGTCTTCATTCAAAATGAAAAATTCTGCTGATTGCTCGATAGCTGCTTTCAATTCTGCTCCGGTGATTTTAACCACGGCTAAGGTGTTAGGGAATGGGTAATTATTGAGTACGTCACGGACGGTTACTTCGTTTGGAAAGCCCTTGGCATCATTATTAAATAAGGCTGCCGCTGATATTTCTGTTTGCCCGTAATAGTTTTGTACCCGGTGGACAAATTCGACGTATGGGTGGTCATGGATGCGGGCCATATCCACATTGTCAATCTTCATGTCCCCTTGAATGGTCCCCACAGGTTGGTCCAACCAATTTTCTATTTCTGCTTGTAAGTCCGCCAATCTTGCAGCGGCTTCTTTTTGAATTGGTGTGTCCACGGTCGAGCTTATTAATTCAGGCACTGCATCTACTAAGGTCCAGTGGTCATCGCCATTGTATTGGTTTAAGTCTAATGTTACTTTACCAAGATGGCGGCCTTTGTCCCCTGGCATGACAACTGCTACACCGTTCACGACGCGGGCGATTTCATTGTGCTGGTGGCCAGTTAATAAGACATCAATCCCTGGCACTTCATGAGTTAAGGCGTAGCCCTCATTTTCCCCGGCGCCTTGTTCTACTGGTTCAAGGGTGTCTAGGTCACACTCAAAGCCTCCGTGGTAAGCGACAACGACTACGTCAGCCATACTTCTTAACATAGGCACATATTCTTTGGCCGTTTCGACAGCTGACCTAAACTGCAGGCCAGTGATGTGTGCAGGATGCTCCCAGTGAGGAATGTATTGCGTGGTTAGGCCCAAAACAGCAATCTTAATGCCCATGCGTTCGAATATTTTATAGGGTTGACCGAAAAATGGTTGGTCAGTGTCATCTATAATATTGGCGCATAGAATGGGAAATTGTGCTTTTCGATATGAATTCAACAGGTATTCTTGTCCGTAATTGAATTCATGGTTTCCCGGCACTCCCATGTCATAACCCATCCGATTCATATTTTCTACAATTGTTGCTGCTGAATGGCGGTGCTTTTGTAGGTAATGGGTTAGTGGCGATCCTTGAATGATATCTCCTGTAGAAATGAGCAAACTACTTTTATCAGCCAAGAGGTCTTTCTCCCGCAAGTAGTTTTCATAAACCTTTAACAGGCCAAATGGCTGGTTTTCACCTCTAGTCAAATAACTTGTGGGATAGATATACCCGTGAATATCGCTCGTTTGAAAAATTGTCACCTGTTTGATTAGAATTTCCCCCTCAAACTATATAGCTTTTCTTATATTTCGGATATACAACATGTAATCCTAAGTTTGCTATTAGTTTACCATAGTAATGCGGTTTGAATGTATGCCAAGGAATAATATTTTGGGTCCGAATTCGATTGGCGATATTGAGTAAATCCGTCTGGCTAGCGTGACCACTGACCCCAAATGACACGAAGGGGATGTCTATACTTTTTAAATAAGCAATCATTCGGCTATAAGCTGGCATATATTCCCCAATTGGTTCCCCATTTGTATGCAGGTAAATCGCTGGCTTTAAGTCTGCCAAGATTGAAATATTTTCAAAAGCATTTTGTAATAGATACAATTCTGGGTCTTTTTTCAGTAATTTTAAGTTGATGTATCTCGGTCTATTTTCCAGACTATAACCCACACCATTTGACCTATCTTCGGACAATATCAGAAAATCCGCATCCGGGTAAAAGGCCTGGTAGACATTGGCATAAGTTGGTTCAAGGACCATTTGTCGACCCATTGCCTTTGCTGCTTGATTAAAATAGTGGATCCGCTCGACGTTTCGCATATAAGGATTAAAGACAATTAAATCATTGGCATATTCGGTCAAACCCTTTTTAAAATTGTCCAACAAATTAGCTTCTGAAGTGATCCGGTCTTCTTCCACATCAAAAGAGAATGAGGTCCCTTCAATAAAGACATAATCCGGTTCAAACTGATTGATAGCCTCTACTAACTGGTCGACTTTTTCAGGATGGTAGCCCGTCAAACGAAAGTCGCCCGTATGGACAAATTTAGCTTCAGGCGTTTGGATAAAAATGCTCGCAATTCCTTTGATATCGTGGTCTGACTCCTGGAAAAAGAGTTGAATGTCCCCAATCGTCACTAATTCCCCGTAGTCAATCCCATGTAATTTGGCTACTGGCGCCACTTCGTCGCCTACCTCAATCAATGCTTCATATAGGGTGAGCGAATCTTTGGTCAAGTAAACTTCAACCTCAGCTGGCAGGAATTTTAACCCGCCCATATGGTCGATGTGGAGATGGGAGATGAAAATCGCTTGCGTCAATTCTTGGCTTTCAACACCAGCTAGCTGGATAGTTTGAAAATCGCTGGTATCAAATAAACCTGGAATTTGTGGCAATTTCCCTTCTACCAAGGTACTTTCTAAGGCAGTTAAATTCTCTAGTGGTTGGTCTTTATTGGCCTCGCCGGTTAAGCCAAAATCACAAATGACTCTAGCTTGTTGGGTACTGATTTCCACGATATTGCCACCGATTGTTTCAATGCCACTCCAAATTTGAAATGTTGTCATACCGGTCTCCTTTCTTAAAATGTAAGAGCCGATGCCAAGAGAGGAAGGTTTGAATAAAACGCAGTCCTCTTCTATGCATTAGGCTTTTATTTACCTGTATATTTAGAAAATGTGGCATCTGAATGACTTGTGGTCCAGATCAACCATTATTGGTTGTCTGCTAAGATGCTTTCTACTTCTGCTTGCAAGTTATCCAAGACTTCTTGTGGGTCGGCACCATTTACAGCGATTTCTTCCATTGCCGCGACCACTTGGTTGCGGAATTCTCCGTAGCCAACGAAAGTTTCTGATGAAGTACCGTATGAAAGTTCTTCTGTTGCCGCTTGGTATTGTGGATTTTCTTCTAAGTAACTTGCGTATGTTTCATCTTCTAATGCTGATTGACGAACTGGTAGGTAACCTGTTTCCATTGACCAGAAGGCTGTATTCTCAGGTTCTAGTAGGAATTTTGTAAAAGCAACAAATCCTGCTTGCTCTTCTTCAGAAGCGTCAGCGAATAGCCCTAAATCATTCCCTGCAAACAAGGTTAATTCTGTGTCATTTAATGTTGGAATTTCTGCTACCGCCCAGTTGATACCTGATTCAGCGGCCCCTTCTTCAACAAAGCCCAAACCTGCTGAAGAACCAATATATAAGGCTGTTGCGCCGTTTGCAAAAGGTGTTGACATGTAACCATCTTCACCGGCAGTACGTGCATAGCCATTGTCTAAAGCATCTTTAATGATGGTTAAAGCTTCAACTGCCGCTTCATCATTAACAGAAGCAGTACCCGCTTCAGCGTCGATAAAGTCTGATCCGTTTTGGCGGGCCATTGTTTCCCATTCCATTTCAAAGCCGTTTTCAAAGCCCATAGCGTAGGCATCGTCGCCTGCTTCAACCATTAATTCACCAAGGGCAGTCACATCTTCCCAAGTTTCTGGCACCTCAACTCCGTACTCATCTAATAAGTCTTGGTTGTAGTACATGACACGCGTTGATTTTGAGAATGGCATCGCATAACGCTCACCATTATATTGCGTTGATCCCCAGAATCCTTCATAAACATCGTCGATATCTTCTTGGGTAAAGTCGTTAGCCGCTAATAAGTTATCTAAAATTGGTAATAATAAGTCATTTGAGGCATATTCCACCACATCAGTTGCTGTTAATTGAGACATGGTTGGTAAATCACCTGAAACTGCTGCTGCCGTCACAGATTGTGCCAAAGTATTGTAGTCACCTTGATTTTGTTCTACTACGGTATATTTGTCTTGCGATTTGTTAAAGTCATTGACTAATCTTGTTAACGCGTCCCCTTGTGGCCCAGTCATAGCATGCCAGAAAGTTAACTCAACTTTTTCCCCGTCAGCACTTGATGAAGATGTTTCTGATGAAGACGCGTCGACAGATGTTGAACTTGACCCTGACTCACTTGAACCACCGTTGCCACATGCTACTAAGAATAAACTTGCAGACAATAATCCCAATCCCGCTTTTAACCATTTCACTTCTAATTTCATTATTTTCTTCTCTCCTTATGATAAAATCCCTTAAGCAATTTTTGATGCTGAACTTAATTCATAACGCTCATAATGACAAGTAACCGTGACTACAATGATCCTTTGACACAACCACCCCCTTTAATGACTATCATCCCAATAACGTCTATCCCTTTACTCCCGTGTTAGAAATCCCTTTGATGATGTATTTTTGTAAGAACAAGTAAATGATAATCATTGGCAAGACGACAATCGTCGCCGCAGCCATCAAGAGTTCAAAATAAGTCCCGGCTTCCGTTGTAAAGGCTTGTAGCCCAACTGGTAGCGGGCGTAAGTGGGTTTCATTAGTCACCATCAAAGGCCACATGAACGAATTCCAAGACCCAATCATCTTCAAAATAACTACTGTTACAATAGACGACTTAGACATAGGAACTAAAATCTGCCATAAGAAACGCCAGTCGCTAGCCCCATCTACCTTAGCAGCATAATATAATTGCTTTGGTACAGCCTCAAAGTTTTGTTTGAGTAAAAAGACTGAAAATACACTGGCTAAGAATGGGATTATCATGGCCCAGTAGCTATTGATCATGCCCATTTTAGACAAGGTTAAGTAGTTTGGAATCATGAGTAATTCAAAGGGCACCATCATAGTTGAAATCAAAATAGTGAATAAGATATTTTTACCGAAAAATTGCAATTTAGAAAAAGCAAAGGCGGCTAATATCGAGGTAATCACTTCCCCAATTGTTGACGACAGGGTGATGATGACCGAGTTGATAAAGTATTGTTCAAAGGGTGCCATGGTTAGGGCTGTTTCATAATTTGACCACTGCCAGTTTTCTGGTAGCCAGACCGGTGGAATAGCCAGGGTCTCCCCGGTTGTTTTAATGGACGTTGATACCATCCAAAAGAATGGCAGTATCATTGAAAAGGCACCGATTGTGAGCAATACGAAAGTGATGATTTGCCCAGCAGAGAGCTTCCGTTTTTGAATGCGTTGTTTGTGTTCCATAGGGTCACCTCCAGGCTATTGTTGGTTGATGTAACGATTGACGGCCATCTGCATTAAAGTAAAGACTAAGATAATCAAGAAGAGGATGATACCGGCTGCTGAAGCGAGGGCATATTGACTCTCTTCGTAAAATTTTTGAAAAATATAGTAAACCATGGTCAAAGCTGAGTTGGCTGGCCCCGGACGGCCATTAAACAAGGCGTATACTTCATCAAAAGCCTTAAATGAATTGATGACCCCCATAATGGATACTAAAAACATGGTTGATGTTAGGAGTGGCAGGGTAATGTTGGTAAATCGTTGCCAAGGGCCTGCCCCATCAATCTTAGCGGCAGCATAATAAGTATCCGAGATATTATTTAGGCCCACCAAGAAAATAACAATGTTAAAACCTAACCCCTTCCAAATGGACATCATAACAAGGGCTAACATGGCGAATTTAGGGTCTTCCATAAAGGCAATGGCCTCTATATTGAAAAATGATAAAAAGTAATTAATCAAGCCATAGTCTGAATGATAAAGCCAGCGCCAGACAATGGATACCGCGACTGTTGACGTGACAAAGGGTAAGAAATAAATCGACCGGAAAAAGCCGGATAAAAATTTAATCTGGTTGAGTAAAACAGCTATCCCTAAAGAGATCATGATAGAAACCGGCACAACACCTAAAACAAAAATGAAAGTATTTCGAATAGCTAACCAAAAATCACTATCTTGGAAAATTTCTTGAAAAGGGCCAAATCCGTATTCAAAGACCTCTTGGGTGAAGAAGTTGTAATCTTGCCACAGACTCATTTCAAACGACCTAAATATGGGCAGGATATTAAAAGTCACAATGACTAAGAGCATAGGTAATAAATATAAGTAAGCCTTTAAGGTTGACCGCCAAGTCGGTTTATCGATCATTGGAGATCACCAACTTTAACAAGTTGAACTGGATCTTGAACGTGGGTTTCAGCACTCGGTCCATCTATTGCGCGAGCTTCAATTGCCTGCCCTGTCGTATCAAAGTATAAGATATTTTCCGGCAAGATATCGAGGTAAATTTGGTCGCCAATTTGTGGTGCTTGATCTTGGTTAGACACTACGAATTGTGACACACCATCCGTTGAATGAATGGTAATGTCTTTTCCAATATGTTCGACCATAGTCACTTGACCAGTGATGATGGCTTGGTCTTTGTCGGCTTCTGGAATTCTGAATAAGTCCTCTGCCCGCACCCCGATAGCTTGGCAAGCTGCCTTATTCTCCGCATTCAAAGGTAATTTGTCCCACACTGTCCGGTAGGCGTCTTTCTCAAGCATATTGATAACTGGGGTTCCGATAAATTCGGCCACAAACCGGTTGTTTGGTTTAGCATATAAGGATACGGGGTCCGAGTATTGTTGGATTTGTCCTGAGTTTAAGACCATGACCTTGTCTGAAATACTCAAAGCTTCCGCTTGGTCATGGGTGACAAAAATAGTGGTAATCCCTGTTTCTAACTGGATACGGCGGATTTCTTGCCGCATTTCAATTCGCAGTCTAGCGTCCAAATTGGATAAGGGTTCATCCATCAGCAAAATAGACGGCTTCTTAGCCAAGGCGCGGGCAATAGCTACCCGTTGTTGTTGTCCACCTGAAAGCGCTGCTGGTTTCTTGTTGATATGATCTTCAATTTTCACCAATTGAGCTAATTCTAAAGCGCGTGCTTTTCGGTCATGCTTAGACATTTTGGCCATCTTCAATGGGAACATGATGTTTTCTAATACAGTTAAATGTGGGTATAAGGCATAGTTCTGAAAGACCATGCCTACCTTACGTTGAACGGCATCTTTACTAGTTACCTCTTCACCATTGAAGAAAATCTTGCCCTCACTTGGGAAAATAAGTCCTGAAATCAGCATCAATGTCGTTGATTTACCACAGCCACTTGGCCCTAAAATAGAGATTAGTTGACCTTCTGGAATCTCAAAATTAATTTCATCAAGTACATTGTTTTGTTTATCGTTGTAGCGCATTTGTACATCTTGGAATTTTACTTGCACCCTAGTCACCTCTTTATAGTCCTAACAATTTTTAAACCGCGAATAGATCCATTTCTTTCGCAGTAATACAGAATATCACGCTCACGTTAATTCTCCGTAAAATTTGGATATTGTTTGCGTAAATTCGAAATTTACACGAAATTTATGCAAAAAAGAAACCAAGTCCGTACCCGATTGCTTGCAGGTAAAGACTTGGTTTCTTGTTAAAATGCTTTATTCAAAAAATGGTAGGTCATCATTTGACTCTTGGAAATCTAGGGTAATTTCCTCGTCTTCTTGGTCTAGAGTTTGACTTTCTTCCGTAGCTACTTGCCCTTTTGGTTTATAGAAGGCCCGGTTGTCCATACCGAAAATACGAGCTGAAAATTCGCCAGGTTCTGTATGATCAAGGGCAGTTGTCATCATTTGAATAGACGCATCTAAGTTGTCTAAATGATGTAAGATTTCAGCTTCTAATAAATGCGGTGATACTGGGCTACCCCATTCTTGTTTACCGTGGTGGGCTAATACCATATGTTTCAACAAGACAACTTCTTCGCTATACTGGTCAAAACCTAATTTATCAACGGCAAGGGTAATCATTTCGTCGACAATCGAAATATGTCCAATTAGATTCCCTTCTACGGTATATTCAGTCGACATTGGATCAGTGAATTCAACTGTTTTACCAATATCATGAATAATCACACCGGCATACAATAAGTCTTTGTTAATATTATCGTATTGGCTGGCAACGGCTTGGGCTAAACGCAGCATTGAAATGGTATGGAAGCCTAAACCACCTACATAGGCATGGTGGTTCTTCTTCGCTGCTGGGTAGGTAAAGAAATCCCATGACACTTCACGTAATAGGTAACGAACGATGGCGTCAATAGTGGTATTTTCAAACCCTTCCACTGCAGCCAATACTTCATTCACCATTTCCGTTCTAGTCATTGGCCCACGTTCAACATAATCAGACGGATCATTTGGTTCCCCGTCAGTGGCTAGGCGAAGACTATTAATACGAACTTGTGGTTTACCGTTATAAAGTTCTCGTTTACCCGCTAAGGCAACAACTTGGCCCGAAGTATAGTGTTCAATATCTTGGTCAGTTGCGCCCCAGAACTTGCCCTCTATTGAGCCAGACCGGTCTTGGAAAGTAAATGAAATGTACTTTTTACCGTTACGGTCTTCTCGTACTTCGGCGACTTTTATCAAGACAAAGATATCGAAATTTTGGTCTAAAGCCACATCAAAAATTTGTAAGTTGTCCATGTATATCCTTTCTATCGCACACGTCTAGAGTACGTGTTGCGCTGGCGCTTCTACAAGGTCTAACAAGGTGTCGTCCACCGTGAAGAAAATAATTTGGTGCGACGCCGCGAATTTTTGTAAGAAGCGATAAATGTTTGACCGGTATTTACGGTCTAAATGTGAGAAGGCTTCATCAATAATGATCGGTAATTCAATGTTACCAAGCTGTGCATCCATAAAGGCGAACCGCATAGCCACGAATAATAAGGCTTTCTCCCCGCGAGACAATTGGTTTACAGACACTTCAGAATCATCCGCTAGACGAACCGTCATCCCCTCTTCACTAAAGGCTAAATTGGTAAAACGGCTATCCGATAAATCAACCAAGAACCGCGATGCGTTTGTTAAAACCCGTTCTTTGACATCTGACGATTCCCCAACTGTGGCCTTTTCAAAGGTCGCAATGGCCAACTTATTGGCTGCCCATTCAACAGACATTTGATAAGCTTCGTCTACTTGTGCTTGATAAGCTTGTAATAAATCTGGTGCCATACCCTCGCTAGCAATCTCTTGGATTTGGCTACGTTTGTCAGCAGTTGACCGAGTTAGGTCCGCAATTTCTGATTCCATGTCCGCAATCTTTTGACGTAAGTCAGTTAATTGTTGGTCGACTGGACGGTCTTGTTGTAAGTAGGTGGCCAAGTTTAAGTCTAAGTGGTTAGCTAAGATATCATGACGGTTTTGTTTTTGTTTCATTTGTTTTTGCTGGTCAATAGCTGCTAGTAACTCGTCACCAGACCGGTAATTATATTGGTCAAGGATTCGCTCTTGGTCAGCCTTAATAGCAGATAGTTCTGCCTGTAATTGTTGACGGCGGTTAGCGCGACTTTGTTCTTCATATGAAGCATAGTCTTGGTCTGCTTGTTGACGTCTTAAAGCTAAATAGTCATCTTCAAATTGTTGGAAGTAGGCATCTTCGCTGATTTCCCCAACTTCTAGTGAATTGGCATATTCAGCCCATTGTTGTTCGTGTGCTTTACCAAAGTTAGAGACACCAAGAGTCATTTCTAACTGTTGGATTTTGTGATCTAGATTAAAGATTTCATCTACATAAGTATCTTCTAACCATACTTGAGAAGAAATATTTGAAGAACCACCTTTTTCCGCTAATAATTTATCTAATTCAGTCACAATATCGGTTGATTCATCCGTTAAATGGGCTAATTGTTCTTCTTGAATTTCTTTGTTGCGGTGGACTTCGTTTAATTCAGATTGAATGTCTTCTAAATCTAAATCATAGGCTTCAAGTTTATCTTCAAATTGTTTTAACTTGGCATTTTGTACCATCATACCAATAATCAAAATAATAATACCTGCGATCGTCGCTGTCACGCCAGCACCAAATAGGAAGGTCATTGACGTCACAAAGTAAGCAATAAGTAAGACAATCCCCATTCCCGCAAGGACACCACCAAATAAGCGAATCCAACGGTCGTCTTGTCGGCCATTAGCCTCAAGTTCATCTCGTTCATAAGATAACTGAGTGTATTCATTTTCCAAAGAGCTAGCCTTTTCAGATAAGTTTGTCATATCACTTTGGCTGTGGTTATAGAAAATGCGTTTGTTTTCTAATTCTTTGTACCGTTGTTGCCAATAAGCTCTTTCATCTGCGGTTAATTCATCCGGTAACTCGGCCATTTCTTCAGCCCCAAGTAAGGACATTAACCGTTGCTTCTCATAACGACGTTCAATCAATTCTTGGCTGAATTCTTCATTCTGACGCATACGGTCTCTAAATGCACGGGCTTCAACTACCATTTGTTCACTGACATTTGGATGGTTCGCAATCCAGTCCATACCAGAAGAATTTCCAGCAGCAGTTTGATCCTCTGCTTCCGGCACATCATTTTCATCCGTTAATTCGGCCAATTGTTGGTTAATGTGTTGGCTTTGATTTTCATGTTGTAACCATTTATTAGCCAATTCAGGTTCGAATTCAATAAATTCAAAAGCAGTCAATTCATCGTGCAATTGTAGGTATTCGTTCATTGACGTAGACTGTTGGTTAGCTAATTCTAATTGAATTTCACTACTTGTTGCGTCCTTTAAGCTGGTTTGCAGACGGCTTAAACGACTAGATTCTTGCTCATAGGATTGGCGTAAATCAAAGTAAGCAGCTTCCTTATCTTGCGCCTTTATTAGTCTGCCTTCAGCTGTTTCAATCTCTTGGATCTTTTGGTTTAAGACTGGGTTCTTACCATTTGGCTTATAGATTTCTTCAGCCTGTTTAGCCATATTTGGCGTAATATCCGTTAAGACTTGGCGTCCTGACATCCCAATTGACATCAAGCTTTTAGCAAAGTCTTCTTCATCATCCCACACAAAGTCCATTAAATCATCTTCTGAAAAACCAAAGTAGGCAAGGTAATCTGTCTTACTTAAGTCATTCCACAAGAAAGAGACATCGTTTGTGACTTGTTTCTCCCCTTCGTTAATGGTGTAAGCCAGTTGTTGTTTGCTGTTTGTTTTGGTTCGTTCAATCATGACATCACCGTATTTAGTATTTGTAAGGTATAAACGGCCACCGTATTTGACATTATCGTTGGTATCATAATTTCTAGCATTTTTACGCCGTGTGTTTGGGAAACCAAACATGACACTTAATAGGAATGACATAAGGGTGGTTTTCCCTGACCCATTCAAGCCAGAAAAAACATTTAAATTGGGTGTTAGCTGGAAGGATTGGTCAACCCATTTTCCATACCCAAAAATCTCAAAGCGTTGAATATGCATGGCTAAAATCTCCTTTGTTCCTGGCTATAACTTGCTTGCTCTACAATGATTTTCTCTTTCGCCTTGGCCAAAACATCAGCCTTGAATTGGTCTGGGTCAATTGCAGAACCAATTAGTCGCTGCCATTGTCCGTTCTTTTCAAGGTCTTCAATGACTTTCTTGTATTGGTCAGTGTCTTGAACAATACTTTCGAAGGCTTGTTTCATACTCTCATTGAAGACTGGTGAAGGTGACCATACAGCCTGGTCTTTCACCTCAATATCAATTGAAACCAAGTAGACTTTCTGTTCACGACTGGCATTTTGATTGCGTAGTGACCATTGTAATTGTTCCAATAATTCTTCAGCATAGGTATTCCACCAGTATAGCGCTTCTTCATTTCCGTCTGTAAGGAAGGTCATGCGAGAAATCACATTAACTGCCTCATCTTTTGCGAACATGATATGTTCATGCAAGGCTGTTTCAATAGTGTTACGCAAGGTATCTAGACTGTTGACTGGACCTAGATCACGAGTTGAATGTTGGAATTGCCATTCAGCTGTTTCAATAAATTCTAATTCAGCTGGGACGCCCTTAGCTAAGTTGACGATTAAAGCGCCTTTAGCCCCGTCTTCCTTGAAGCTTGCCCCTTGAATATTTCCGGGGTACACCATAGCAGGATTTTCATAGATCACTTGTCCTTTATGAATGTGACCGAGCGCCCAGTAGTCATAGCCATGACTAGCTAATTGACTCGGGTTAAAAGGTGCATACCGTTTTTGCCCATCAGTAGATGAATTGTCTCCGTGCAGCATTCCAATATGGTAGTCGACTAGGGTATCACGGTTTGGATAGGCTTCTGACCGGTCTTCTGAAATCCATTGCTGGTCATAAGAGAAACCGGTAATAGCTACACTTTCCCCCGCTGATGTGGATAGGTATTTCGTTTCAGGTTCGGCTCCGAAAATATAGACATTCTTAGGTAATTTCAAACGATGATCAGCGTCAGCATCGAAGTCGTGGTTACCGTAAATCATGTATACTGGAATATCCGCGTCCGCTAACCGTTGCATTCCGTTGGAAAAGGCAAATTGCGCACGCAAAGTAGCACGAGCACCATGGTAGATATCACCGGCAATTAAGAAAAAGTCTACTTGTTCATTAATTGCTGTTTGAATTAAGTTGTCAAATGAATTTAAAGTTGCTTCTGATAAAGCATGTTGCAAGTAATCGTCTTTGATTGGTAAATTTTTGAAGGTCTGGTCTAAATGCAAATCTGCTGTGTGTATAAATCTCACCATATTGATTACTCCGTTCATAAATTTATTGGCATTTTGCTTAGAAATTGTTAAATTGCCTTATTCTTATTTTAACATACAGACCTGAAACTTGTGAAAGATGAGGCCGTCTTAAAGGATTTTAAAGAATCTAAAAATTGGAAAAATAGCCATAAAAAAGAGCGAGATGATCATCTCGCCCTATTTTAAGCTTGAAGCCTCTGTTAAACTAGCTTCGTCTTTTAATTTAATTTTTGCTAATCAACTAGAACTACGCTTCTGTTTGCCCTTCTGCTTGTTCTGCTAATGATTGGTATACTTCGTTAATTGGCCCAGAAACACCTTTGTTGATGTCTTCAACTAAAGTGTTTAAAGCACGCTCTTTATCCATCAAGCTAGAAATGACTTCGTTGTTCGCTAATTTCTCTTGTAATTCGTTGGCATTTTTTTCATCTTCTTCAGTAATTTCTTGGCCTAATTGGGCTTTGAATTGGAAGCTTGATTGTAATGCACGGAATTCAGTGTAGATATCGAATGCTTCTTGGTCATTTTTTAGTGCTTCAACAGCTGCTACTAAATCTTTATAAGCTGCTTCTTCACGGATGTCACGTTCTAATTGGTTAATTGTATCGTAAATATTTGACAAAATGTTCACTCCTCAAAAATGTTCTCAAGACCATGACAGCTGGGTCACGTCCTTAGTTGCTATTTAACAATAGTTATCAATTCGAGCGTCAGGCAACTTGATGTTGCACTGCCTCTTTTCAACTACATTTTCCAATATAACATGCTTTCAGAATCATTGAAAGCCAAAAGGGGTGGCCTATTGTCCGCCAAATAATCCTTGGAAGAATTCTTGTACAGAATCGAAGACTGATCCGCCTGTTGATTCACTTTCAGACGTTGATTCCTCTGAAGATGATTCTTCAGATGCTGTAGCTTCTTCAGATTGAATTTGATTATATTCATCATACGCTGATTGCACCGTAAATTCAGTTCCTGGGCTGGCATTCAAGATACCCTCTAGGATGTCTGAGAAGGCCAATTTAGATGATCCTTCTGACTGATACCATAAGTAAGTATCTTCATCGGTATCATCAAATCCAAACCAAGTGGCAATAACTACATCAGGTGTATAGGCAATATCCCATTCATCTTTGTTCCCTGAAGAGAAGTTGGCAGATTCAGCTGAACCTGTCTTACCAGCAATCTCATAGCCTTCAGGTTCCATAGTCGAACCAGTACCACCATCATCATAAACAGACATTAGAATCGAGGTCATTTCGTCAGCCACTTCTTCTGATACTGCTTGGTTTTGAACTGGTTCTTGTTCTTCAACCACTATATTTCCTTGTTGGTCTTCAATTCGGGTAATATATTGCCCTTCAGAACGCACCCCACCGTTAGCGAAAGCAGAATAGGCAGAGGCCATTTGTAGTGGGGATACCCCACCATCGTCGAAAGCACCCAAGGCTAAACCTAAGTTTTTATCGGCTTCAGTATATGGAATGCCAAAGTCATCTAATTTAGATACGGCTGCATTCACACCGAGTTCATTCATCAACCAAACAGCTGATGTATTTTTCGACTTGGCTACTGCATCCCATAGTAGGATCTCCCCTACTGATTTAAAGTCCCAGTTTTGTACCGTATAGTTATCCGTCCCGTATGACAGTTCTTCATCATCCAGGATGACAGATTGAGCAGTGTAGCCTTTTTCCAAGGCTAGGGCATAAACCAATAATGGTTTGATGGTTGAAGCAGGACTTCTTGAAATTTGCGTTGCCCGGTTAAAGCCCCTAAATGAGTAGTCGCCGGTACCACCGACTGAGGCCATTACCCCACCAGTTGTTGGGTCCATCACAACGGACGCTGATTGGGCTAACTCACCAGCTGGCGACGTTGGGAATAGCGATGTATTCTCATATGAAGCCTCTATTTCCGTTTGGTAAGATTGATTTAAGTTGGTATAAATCTTGTAATTACCGTTCATAATATCTTCTTCAGATAAGCCGTATTTATCAATTGCCTCATTGATTACCGCATCGAAGTAATAAGGATAAGCATAGGCATCGCTAGAAGTGTCATTATTCATTTGTACCAATTCCGTATTAATCGCGGCATTGGCTTCCTCTTGTGTGATGAATTCATTATCGGCCATTAATTGTAAAATGGTATTACGGCGTTCCACCGTCGCATCATAATCATCCACTGGGTTATAAATGGTTGGGCCTTTCAATGCACCGGCAATGACCGCTGCATTATCAACAGTCACCTCGGATGCTGACACGCCAAAGTATTTCAAGCTGGCATCCTCTACCCCATAAGCACCGTTACCGAAGTAGGCATTGTTTAAATACATTTCTAAAATTTCATCTTTTGTATAATTCTTTTCGATTTCAAAAGCCAAGAACAACTCTTTTAATTTACGCATTAAGGACTGATCATTGTCTAAAAAAGCACTCTTCACTAATTGCTGGGTAATAGTTGACCCACCACCGACAATTTGTCCACTAGTTAAATAACCAAAAGCTGCACGGGCAATCCCAATGGGGTCAAACCCTTGGTGGTTATAAAAGCGTTTATCCTCTGTTGAAATGACTGCATCTTGAATATTGGTCGATATATCTGCCAATTCAACATAGGTACCGGCATCATTGGAAATTTCACCAGCATACTCCCCGTCTTGGTCATAAAACTCCGTTGTTACTTGCAGTTTAGCAGGCAGGTCACTCACATCAGTCGTTTTGGCCCCTATCAGTAAATAGGATTCAAAGACAAAACCAAGTACCAAGATGATCAAAATCAACCATCGGGTAATCCGATATCGTTGCCACAAGCTGCGGAACTTTTGCCACAAAGTGGGATTTGAATCATCCGAATACATGTCTCGATCATTCGATTCAAAATTATTTCGCATTGTTTTCTTCCTATCTTATTTGTCTACATTATTTTCCATTTTTCATTACTATTTTACCAAAAATCCCAGTCAATCACTCGGACTCTGGTTGGATATTGCAAAAAATGTCTGGCCTAAAAAGCGATCAGCCGGACATTTCAACCTATTCTCGCACGCAGTAAAACAAAGCACAATAGGATGAAGCGATTATTAACATAAATTTAGTAAGATAGCAAAAAAGTAACTAGCATTTTCTATTACAAAATTGCCAGCTACTTGCCTCATTCAAATTAACATTTATTTTTCAGACAGTATTAAGATAAAATAGCCAGACCCAGTCCGGTCGCTGTCCTCACCACTTGACGAATAGATAGAAAAGTCTTGCACCACCAAGGTAGCCGTATAAGAATCAGATTCTTGGCTAAAGGTAGCTTGATCAATCGTTAAAGAAATATTCTCCGCTTCCGTTAATTCCTCAAGTCCAGTTAAGTCAAAGGTTAACACTTCCCCGCTATCCTTGTCGGTTACTTGTAAACTAGTTACGTCTACTATTTCATGACTAAAGTTCTTTCCTAAAGCCGTAAAGGTCACCGGGCTATCATAGGCATTCAATAAGACCAGGTCACCGCCACCACTACTAGTAAAGGCAGTGGATGACCCTTCGTCAAAGTTTAAGTGGGCTGAGAAATAATAACTGTCTGAATAGTCAGCATCGTAATTATCGTCCGTATGAACACCGTCAAAGGCCCGCAAGTCTTGGTAGACATCAAAATCTTCTGGTATTGACGACACCCGTCCTAATTCATTATACTTGTCTAAATATCTCAGCGACTGCTTCATTTTCTGAGCGGTCGTTTCATCCAACTGTTCAACGTTTTCCGGCGTTAATTGCAATTGGCCGGCCGTTACCAAATCAGGATTGTCAGCAATAATATCGTTGACTATTTTTCCTTGGCTAGCCACTGATACAGAAATCGCATCAACTGGTGGCATCATAGCCACAAATAAACCAGCCACAAGCACCGGCGGTAACCATTCATTTTTGATCAGGTATAAAACCGCCCCAACAGCTGAAATCGAGCAGAAGAGCATCAACATATACCGACTCATGGTCACCCCATATACATTAGAATAGATGACTGACCGGTAAATTTGAAATACCGAGGCAATCAGAACTGCCACCGCATAAATCTGAGTAAACCGGACAATAAAAGGCCGTTGAATCGCCGCTACTAAGAAGAGGATCATCCAGCCCACCACCAAGTAGGACACCATCACAATTTCAATCGTAATATCCGTCCAATTCCCCAAAGTCGAGAAGAAATAGATGAAAATAATCATCGTATACACCGTTACGATAGGGATAAATATTTTGGTTAAAAGGATATCCAAGAATTTGCTAACATTAGAGGACATCTTACCTTCTTCTTCGATAAAAGGTCGGGTGAATACCGACTGCTGAGACAAGATATACCAAGGAAAGAAAATGTATATAAGTACTGAAAAGATATCCCAATACAATTCATCCTCAACATTAGAAATTAGGATGGACCATCCAGCCAAGACCAAGCTAATACCGATCATTAAGATACTGGTATAAACCGCCGAGACAAAGAATGATTTAAACCAAATCCGGAAACTCTGGGCAAAATCCAGCCCTTCATTCTTAATCGACGGTAACCAAATAATCAGTAAAGATAGTAAGAACATAGCAATATTGGTTCGAGTAAACAGGTGGCTAGAGTAGAAATCCCCCGTCCGACTGGCAAAAAGATAATAAACGACTGCCCCAAATCCGGCCACACCTTGAAGGCCAAGCGTCTGAACCCGACTGCCATCTTTCACAAAACGCTCATAAGCCACCTGGACCACAGTCGCCAGCAACATGCCGATCGTACTGGCATAAATCCCTACCTCAGCCATCATCGTTGGCTGGTCATAAGGCATACGATTCACATACATCGACAGCGCAGCCGCAATAAACCCAAACACGACTACCATTGGAAACCGTAGTAAACTACCCTTCCACTCATCTAGAGATTGAAACCTCCGCATCATCAGCACCTCCCAAATAGGTAAATAGATTTTTAAATCGCTTTCTTATCTATCTATTATACCATTGAGATTATAAAAAGTAGCATCATACAGTAGAAAACAGGAAATTTTACACAATAGAAAAGCGTGATTAGGATTTATCTTTCCTGACCACGCTTGGTTGGATTAATCTAATTTGTCATTTTCATAATGGTGGGTCAACTCTAGCTTATTAAAAGATTGTTGACGTTGTACTTCATAAATCACCAAGGCCGCACAATTCGATAAGTTCAATGAACGCACATGGGTATCATCCATTGGAATACGAATGCATTGGTCTTCATGCGCACGCATAAAAGCTTCTGGCAATCCTGTTGTTTCTTTTCCAAACATCAAGAAGATATCTTGCTCTTGATCATTATTACCGTAATCAATATCTGAATACACATGGTTAGCAAATTTTGTTACTAAATATAATTGGTTATCGCCTAGATATTCCATGAAGGCATCTAGGTTTGCATGGTAAGTAATATCTACAGCATTCCAATAGTCCAAACCAGCACGTTTTAAATGCTTGTCATCTGTTTTAAATCCTAAAGGCTCAATCAAATGTAGGTGGGTATCAGTCGCTGCACAAGTACGGGCAATATTTCCTGTATTTGCTGGAATTTCTGGTTCAAATAATACAATATGGTTAGTCATTCTGTCGCTTCTTTCTATATAAATAATGTTTTCGTCACGTATACGAAACCAAATGGCTTCTTTCGCCCATTGATTATATCATATTTTAAAGTTATTCGGTCCCTTCCAGTGATTGTCTTTATTGCCTTTTTTTCTACACCAATAGAGAATTTTGTTATGATATTCATTAGGAAAAAAGAAAAACCATCGTCGTTAGATGTAATGACATGTAAATCATGTTTGAAAGGATTGACTATGAAAGACAATAAAAAACACACGAGCACGACCAATTGGGGGCTAGTCTTTGTGATGGCTGGCGCCATGACTGCAACCTTAGTCGGTTCAGGATTTGCGACCGGTCAAGAAATCATGCAATACTTTGTAGCCCACGAATGGACAGGCATTTTAGGGGTCATCGCCACCTTCCTAACAATAGGCTTTTCAAGCGATGCCTTCTTTAAAGCTGGTTTAGCCAGTAAACAAAACCTTGATAGTCCAAATGACGTCTTCAAGGTATTTGCCGGTGATAAAATCGGTGGCTTGTATAAATACATCGCCTTAATCACCCTATTTCTAACCTATGCCGTAATGGTTGCTGGCGCTGGTGCCACCATCCAACAACAATTTGGTGTTCCCGTATATATAGGTTCTGGCTTTATGTATATGGCTTCCGCCATAACCGTGATGTTGGGTATGGACAAAATCACCAGTATTTTAGGAAATATTGGCCCGACGATTGCCGTTTTTGCCGTTGTTTTAGGTTTACTCAGTTTATACACTAATAACGGTGACCTTGGTCAAGCTTCTGGCATGGTCCAAAATGCCGTAGCCTCAGGCACTATTCAAGCTGCTTCAGAAAATTGGTTGGTGTCCGCTTTAAACTATGTGGGCTTGATTATTATGCTAAACGCTGGTTTTATTGCCCAAATTGGTATTCAAGCCAATAATCAGACAGAAACGAAGACAGCAGCCCTTTTCTCATCTGGGATCTATGCCCTAGGTATTTTCATCTTGTACATGGCTTTTATGGGCGCATTCTCACTGATTGCGGGTACACAAGTACCGACTTTAACCATCGCAAACCAACTGCATCCATGGCTTGGCTATGCCTTCATCGTAATCATCCTATTGGCGATTTACTCGACTGTTGTATCCATGTTGTGGAATGTGGCAGCATCCGTAACGACTGATGGCACGACTTATAATAAAGTGGCCACGGCCGTTTTAGGTTTCGTTGCGACGGCTATTGGCTTGTTTCTACCTTTTGACCAACTAGTTAATATCGTCTATGTGGTGGCTGGTTATTTCGGGATTATCTTCCTATTTATGATGATTTGGCGGGCTGTGACTAGACTATTAGACAAATAATAGGTAAATTTGGGAATTGTTTTTTTCGTGGTATAATGTTCTTGATTTAAACTTTAAATAGAAAGAAGGATGTTTACATGCAGATTGGTATACCAAGAGAGATTAAGGCGCAAGAGGACCGCGTTGGTTTAACGCCTGGTAATGTACGAACTTTGATCAATAACGGCCACGAAGTGCTGGTTGAAGCGGGTGCTGGTACCGGCGCAGGCTTTACGGACGGGGAATATGCTTCGGCCGGTGCCCGTATTGAAGATCAACCAGCGACAATTTGGGCCAGCGAGATGGTCATCAAAGTCAAAGAACCGTTAGCATCTGAATACGACTACTTCCACGAAGGATTGATCTTGTTCGCCTACTTACATTTGGCGCCAGAGCTTCAACTAACTGACGCCCTGTTAGCCCATAAAGTAACGGCTATCGCCTATGAAACCATGGTGGAAAATGGCAGCCTGCCACTACTAACACCTATGTCTGAAGTTGCTGGACGAATGGCAATCCAAATTGGTGCCCACTACCTAGAAAAACAAAACGGTGGTTCTGGTATCTTACTTTCAGGTGTACCAGGTGTTGCTTCCGGTCACGTCGTTGTCATTGGTGGTGGTACCGTTGGTTACAACGCAGCCAAAGTAGCTGTTGGCATGGGCGCTCGCGTAACGATTTTAGACGTCAACACTGGTCGCCTTGCCCATCTAGAAGACATCTTAAACGGCAAAGTGACTACCCTAATGTCCAGCGAAGAAAATATCCGTCAAGTCCTCAAAGATGCGGATGTTGTCGTTGGGTCTGTATTAGTCACGGGTCGTCGCGCACCGGTACTCGTATCCGAAGAAATGGTTCAGACGATGAAAGCTGGATCAGTATTGGTGGATATCGCCGTTGACCAAGGTGGTAATTTCGAAACCACCCGCCCAACAACCCACCAAGACCCAGTCTATGTAAAACATGGGGTAACCCACTATACGGTAGCCAATATCCCGGGTGCAGTGCCACGTACCTCAACATTGGCTTTAACCAATGCCACTATCAAATTTGCCAACCAAATCATTAACCAAGGTGTAGAAGCAGCTGCCAAAAACAGCGAAACCGTTCTAACTGGCATCAACGCTTACCAAGGTCACCTGACCCAAGAAGGCGTAGCCGAATCACAAAACCGTGACTACACACCCATCCAAGACCTACTAAGCAAATAAAATAAAGTTGATATCAGCACCAAAAAAACCGCCCCCTCTGAATGTAGAGGCCCCCAAAAGTTAGACCAAAAATCTAACTTTTGGGGTCCACTATAGAAAAGAATAGCGGTTTTTTTGTTTTGTTAACGATCAATTTGATTCAGCTTGCAAATTCTATTAACACACATCTAGTAAGACAAATAGGTATCTTAAAACGTTTTTGACCATTATCAAACAATTAACCAAGCTACCAGCACCACACCTGTGCACATAGCTTTGAAAGCAATCTTGCTTTTTAGATGTTCATTTTTTAAATTGCCCATTAGACATTACAAACTATGTATCAAAAGTCTAACGTGCAAATACAGCTGTTCTTTTCAGGAAGTTTTGCGTTCTTTCTTCTTGTGTGTGATCAAAGACTTCTTCAGGTGTCCCTTGTTCAACAATGTTGCCATTTTCCATGAAGATCACTCTATCCGCAACTTCATAAGCAAATTGCATTTCATGGGTCACAATGACTAAAGTAGATCCGCCTTGGGCTACATCTTTAATGACTTCCAAGGTTTCCCCTACTAACTCTGGGTCTAAGGCCGATGTTGGTTCATCGAATAGAATAACTTCTGGGTTCAAGGCCAAAGCGCGCGCTATCCCCACACGTTGTTGTTGCCCACCTGAAAGTTCATGTGGATAGTGGTCTTCTTTTCCTTCCAAACCAACCTTAGCTAAAAGGTCTCGCCCTTTTTCTGTTGCTTGTTTCTTAGGCACTTTACGGGCAATCACTAAACCTTCAATGACATTTTCTAAAGCCGTCCGGTTTGAAAATAGGGCATATTGTTGGAAAACCATAGCTGTTTTCTTACGAATATCTAGAATTTCTTTCTTAGAAACTTTTTCAAAGTCTACTTGTTGGTCCCCAATTTTCAGGTGGCCTTTATCCGCACGCTCTAAAAAGTTAAGGCAACGTAGGAAGGTGGTCTTCCCTGAACCAGATGGGCCAATAATTACGACCACCTCGCCTTGGTTAATGGTTAAATCGATCCCTTTAAGGATCTCATTTTGATCAAATTTTTTGTGGATATTTTCAACTTGTATCATAGGGCACTTCCTTTCACAAATTTTCTAGTATAATTGCGTTCAAATAATTGCGATACTTGTTCCACTGTAATCGACAGCGCCCAGTAAATAATAGCTGCTGCAATATAAGATTCTAGGAAGGTATAGCTAGTTGTCGCTGTAATTAAGGCCCCGTTCAAGACATCGACCACTGATACCAAGGATACTAGTGAAGACGCCTTGATTAAGACAATTAATTGGCTACAAATCATGGGTAATGCAATAGGAATCATTTGTGGGAAAATGACCCGGGCAATGGTTTGAAATTGGGTGAAACCAATGGATGCTGCTGCATCCCATTGGTCTTTTGGAATGGCAGATAAGGCACCACGGAAAATCTCCGAAATAGAAATGGTGGCCGTGAAACTAAGGACGAGAATGCCAATGTATTCACGGTTGATATCTGAAAAACGTATCGGCAAGCTTAAGCTAGTGGCTACTTGATCGAACAAGTCTGAGAAAAGTAGGTAAGCAACCATTAAGCTTAGCACAACTGGTACCCCTTTCCCGACGGTAATGAGTCCGCCAAGAAATTTGCTTAGAATAGGCACTTGGAAGAAACGTGCCAGTGCGATGAGTAGGCCAAAGATAATCCCAATGAATAAGGGAATGAAGGCCAAGCGCAAGGTGACTGGGATAAATGGAACAGCTGCTTTAAAGGCTTCTGCTATTGCTGTAAAATCGATGGGCATTGTAGCACCCTCCTTTCTTTATTCGGTATAGTCAGCACCAAGGATTTCGGTGGAAAGTTCTGATAAAGTGCCTTCTTGTCGTAATTCTTTGATGGCCCCGTCAACGGCTGTTTGTAATGCTTCATCGCCTTGCTGGAAGACGTAGTAAATACCAGCAGTTTTTAGGGCTTCGTCTGAGGCTTGCAAGTTGATATCGAATTGTTCGTTGTATTTATCAACGTCAAATTTTGTTAAAATGGCTGCGTCTGCTGTCCCGTTTTTTAGACCAGAGACTAATAATTCACCGTTCACTTCACTGTAAACAATTTCTATGGCATTATCATTTTCAGCGTTATAGGTCTCTAAAATATTGGCTACCTCGCTAGCTGGGGACGCGAATACCTTTTTGCCTTTAAGGTCATCTAAAGATTGGTAAACTTGACCGGTAGATTCATCGGCTACGATATGGTGGGCGTAATTGTTGTAAGCTTCTTCCCCGTATAGGTATTTGGCCCCGCGTTCGTCGTTATAAGCGTAGTTGTGGGCTGCAAGTTGGACCTTGTCGGCTGAAAGTGACGTTAGGATGTTTTTGAAGTCCATAGATTCATATTCAAAGTTGTATTGGTCTAACTTTTCGTCCACCGCCCGCAAGACTTCAATGTCATACCCTTGTAAGTCTTCATTTTCATCTAGGTAAACAAAGGGTTGGTAAGCATTCCCTGTTCCCACAATAACGGTTTCTGCATCTGGATTAGCTGTGGCTTCTTCATCAGTTGCTTCAGCTGATCCGCAAGCTGCTAGTAAAAAGGATGAGGCAATACCCGTTAATATAAACTGTTTTTTTAATCTTGCTTGTATCATTTTCTTCATATTTTAAATCCCACTTTCTCCCTTTTATTGTGTATAATCATCGCCTAAATATTCGATTGATAATTCTGCTAAAGTTCCTTCATCAATCAACTCTTGGACAGCGCCATCAACGGCTTGCTGTAATTCTTCATCGTCTTTTCTATATAAGAAATTGGCTTTTGAGCCACTAACTGGTTGTTCTGAAATGGCCAAGTTGGCATTGAATTGTTCGTTGTATTTGTTACCGTCATATTCTTTTAAAATTCCTGCATCAGCTGTACCGTTTTGTAGGCTAGAAATAAAGATTTCACTACCACCTTCGTTATAGACGATGTTGATTTGTTCATCTTCCCCGTGTTCGCTGTTGTATTCTTCAACGACATGGGCTTCGTTAGCCCCTGGTGAGGCGATCACATTTTTCCCTTGTAGGTCGTCTAAGCTGTTGTATTCGCCCTCACCTTCAATCGAAATAATATGTAAGGTGATATTGTTATAGCCAACTTCACCAAAGAGATATTTTTCCGCTCGTTCATCATTGTATTGATATTGATGGGCCGCTAAATCAACTTTCCCAGCTTGTAGCGAAGTCAAGATATTCTTGAAGTCTGACGACTCGTATTCAAAGTTATATTGGTCTAATTTTTCATCGACGGCCTTCAACACGGCCACGTCATAACCATCTAATTCGCCGTTTTCATCTAAGTAAACAAATGGTTGGTAGGCATTCCCTGTCCCAACAACAATCGTTTCTGCATCCGGATTGGACGCTGCTTCTTGGTCTTCTGAAGCATCCGCATTCCCGCAAGCACCAAGTAATAAGGCTGAAGCAATACCCGTTAACACAAACCCTTTTTTAATTTTATTTCCAAATATTTTCTTCATATCATGATGTCCACCTTTTCATTTTCTATTGAGTGTAATCGTCACCTAAGTATTCAACCGATAATTCTTTCAAAGTCCCGTCATCAATCAACTCTTGTAAGGCACCGTCAACAGCCTCTTTCAGCTCTTCGTCAGCCTTGTCATACAAAAAGTAGGTTTTTGAAACTGAAATCGGTTCAGAGGCAATCTCTAAGTTGGCATCAAATTGCTCATTGTATTTGTTGGTGTCATATTTAGTTAAAATTCCTGCATCTGCCGTCCCGTTTTGTAAACCTGAAACAAAGATTTCACTGGCACTTTCGTTATAAATAATGGAGATTTGTTCATCTGCATTTTCATGTTCACTGTTATATTGTTCCAATAAGTAAGCCACGTTAGATCCCGGTGATGCGAATACTTTCTTACCTTGTAGATCATCTAAAGTTGCATATTGTTCATTGCCTGCAATGTTGACAATATATAGGGTGTAGTCGGTATAGCCCACTTCCCCGTAAAGGTATTTCTCCGCTCGTTCATCATTATATTCATATTGGTGAGCCGCTAAATCAATCTTTCCAGCTGACAATGAGGTCAAGATATTCTTGAAATCAGATGACTCATATTCAAAATTGTAGTCGGCTAATTTTTCGTCAATCGCTTCAAGGACAGCCACATCATATCCTGTTAATTCGCCATTTTCATCTAAGTAAACAAAGGGTTGGTAGCCATTCCCTGTCCCAACGATAACTGTCTCTGCATCCGGATTCGATGATGCTGCTGCGTCTTCATCCGTCGCTTCAGCTGACCCGCAAGCTGCAAGGACCGCTGTTGCTGCAAAAGTTAATAATCCCCATCGTATAAAAGCTGTTTTCTTCTTCATTAGTAGGTCTCCCCTTTTCCACTTTTAAGTGTATATGTGTTAAATAGTTCATCATTTTTAATTAAAATCTCTGGATCAAGTCCTGCCGGCGCCACTTCAGCTTTCTCTTTCGATTGGAATTGGAATCGTTTAGATAACCAAGCAAAGACCCGCTCCAAGATAATAGATAGAACGATGAAGATGATGGCTGCCACGAAATACCCTTCAAGCGACCGGTAAGTTAAAGCCGCTAAAGCCCGAACCTTCCCAATCACATCGATGACCCCTAGTGAGAAGGCAAGTGATGTATCTTGTAATAAGCTGACAATCATGGTTCCTGTAGCAGGAATAGCGATCCGTACCGCTTGTGGCAAAATGATTCGCCGGTAGGTTTGCATTTTGGTCAAGCCAACAGAGGCTGCCGCTTCCTTCTGGTCGGTAGCGACACTTGAAATCGCTGACCGGAAGATTTCTGAGAAAAAGGCCGCCGTACTCAAACCGTATGTAATATAAACGTAGTCAATCTTTTCAATATTGGCTAAAGCCGTAAAGACAATCGGTAGCCCGTAATAAACTAAGAACAATTGCACTAGAATTGGCGTCCCTCTGATGAAAGACACAAACACCTGACTAATTTGTGACAAGACCGGCACTTTTTCAATTCTCACAAAAGCAATTGCCAAGCCGAGTACTATTCCGACTGCTGTTGCAAGTGCCACAATTGCTAGTGTCGTAGGGAGTGCGGATAATATTTTTGGGAAAAAGGATACAATATATTCCCATTTAAAAAATTCTGACATGCGTTTTTCCTCCTATTTGTTGGAACCGTTTCGTCGGCTATTCAGCCACTAAAATGTCAAATCATTAAATTGTCAAATCTTGGTATTCATAATAAGGTGCATCAACCCGAAGGACGCTTTCATCAAACCGTTCAGGAATCAAGACTTTATATAAGGAAACGCCAATATCATTGGGATCTTCTCTTGTACCTAAGACTTTATAGCCATTTCTTAAATACATGTCCAATAACCATGGATGTCTCTTACCAGAAGTTCCTAAGACATAGGCTGGTGCTTTTAAGGTCTTCACCAAGAATTCTTCTTCCACTTGTTTAAGGAATTTCTTTCCAACCCCTTGTCCTTTAAATTCATTAGCAGTCGCAAACCACCACAAGAAAGGATAGTGTGAAATCGGTCTGTCATTTTCCCATGGTTGTCGAATCGTGATGGTTGAAATCAACTGGCCATCTCGCTCCAAGACTAGGGCAATCCCTGTTTCAATATTTTCAATGACTGATTCTAACGTAGCGTTCGTTGACGGCCAATCAATACCTAAGTCCTTCACCTCTTGGAATGACTCTTGAATAAGGGCTAAATATGCTGGTGCGTCCTCTTTTGTAGCAATTCTTATACGATCTTTTCCCATCTTGCTGCCTCCTTTATAACCTCGTGGCCGATACGGCTGGTAAATCTATAAAGTTGTTCATCAATTCGATTGGTTACACTGTCTTCGATAATAAAATCTCTACCATCTTTCACTACCTGGTCTTGCGTTGCAAAGGTTGACTGTAACAATTCTTCTGAACCCAGTTCCTTCAATACAGGCTCCAAAGCATATTGTAAGGCCAACAAGTGGTGTTTTGACCCACCTAAGCCCAAGCCATAAACCACCTTGTCTTGGAGTGCCTTTTGCGGCAGTACATCAAGATACGCCTTTAAAATCCCTGAGTAGCTCCCTTGGAAGATTGGTGTAAATACCAAAACCCCATCTGAATTCAATACTTGTTGGTTGACCGCTTGGATGGTCTTATCCGTATAGTCCGCCGTCATCAAAGCTTCAGCCGGTAACATATGGACTTGAATCACCTGCGTTTGAATCTTATATTCGAATAACACCTGCTGGGCATAGGCCACCAAACCATTCAATCGTGAAGATAATGAATTTGCGCCTACAATTAAAGTTACTTTTGTCATATCCTTCCCTCTTTCTTTGGTGATTGCTTTCATTGATTTCATACATCTAAACATTTTTGAAAAATAAAAACCCCTCCCTAATAAACAACCCTGTTTATTAAGAAGGGGCGATTGGTTAACGATCGCGGTGCCACCCTTATTCAAATTGCCCTCGCGAGCAATTTCTTATCCAGTAAATACCTTACATACTGAAAGAAATAACGGTCCCACCCGTCTAACCAGCTTTCACTGACTAGATGCTCAGAGCTCATTTTCATTATCGGTAAACATCTGATTTCACCAAATTCAGACTCGCTGTGGATTACCTGCATAACTACTCTACTCATCAAAGCAATTGGTTATAAAAATGATGTGCAACTTTTGCTTGCAGTAAATTTAACAAATCTCATGCATCTGCATCAATATTACTGCCTAGGAAAAACAATCAATGAATTGCCTTTCGTCTCATCGACCCTCTTTTTGAAAAAGGACAAAAACCCTTATCCTACTTAGCTTTTCATCCGATTATCATCTTTTTTTAATCGTTAACCGCTATCATCACTGATATAGAAGTGACAGAAATAGCGAGCAAAAACCACCCATTAAAGAACAATTTTTGTGCTTTGTGTGCCTTTTAAGTAAATCTTATACACTAAAAAACACCCTAATATCAGTATTTGTCAGACTTTGGACAAAAAACTTGATAAACTTTTCCGGTTATCATTTGACCTGGATAAGCGATCAATAGTAGACACCTATCACAAATGACCGAAAAAAATAGACATGACCAATTGATGATCATGCCTATTAATCTCTATTAGAAAGAGGTTCGGTTAGAACTTATCTAGCACGCCCACTGCTTTTTAAGGCAATGATAGATAAAGTATAAGCCGAAAGCTTACTTAATTACTGATTGAAATTATTATTCTGAAGGATTTTCGAAGGCTGGTTGTAAGTGACCACTTGCCGCTAGTTGTTCTAAGTAGTCATAGACTTCTTGTGAGGTAAAAGCTGCTTTCAATGCTTGGATTTTTTCTGAATCTGCATTACCTTCACGAGTCACGATTTGTAAGGCAAAACGGTTAGAATCATCTTCTTCTAAGAATAATGCATCTGCTGGTGTTAAGCCAATTTCAGAAATATAAGTTGGGTAGTTAAAGACCAAGTCCACCCCATCTTCATATGCAGCGTTTAAATTCAACAGATCCACATGGGTAAAGGTCAGGTTTTTGTCATTTTCTGTAATATCATCAACTGTTACAAAGGTTTCATCCGGTACATCGATCAATCCTTGGGCGTCTAAAATATGTAAAGCGCGGGCTTCATTGGTCATATCACTAGGGATAGCTACTTCTGCACCGCCTTCAATATCCTCAATACTGTCATATTCAGGTGCATAGAAACCAACGATAGCATTATAAATCGGCTGGATGGCTACTAGATCACCATCACGCTCTTCATTGAAAACTTCCATAAATGGTTCGTGTTGGGCAAATGAGGCATCTGCTTCATCATTTAAAACTGCTTCGTTATATTGAATGTTATCTGAAACTTCAACCAATTCAATTGTGTAAGGTTCCTCCACCACTTCCGCAGCCAATTCCACGATATCAGTCATTGGTGTGGTATGAGACGCTACTTTAATCACTGTATCTTCACTTGATGTTGCCGATTCAGTCCCCGTTGTCTCTGTAGATTCGCTCCCGTTACCGCATGCCGCAAGCAACAAACTTGCTGATAATACCCCTGTAAACAATAAACCTTTCTTCATACATCTTACCTCCAATTTTTTTGTAAAAAGATTACCTTATTTTAAGCTGGCGTCAACAAAAGAAAAT
The DNA here is from genome assembly GCF_042741995.1 of Aerococcus sp. NPDC058936. NCBI lineage: Bacteria > Bacillati > Bacillota > Bacilli > Lactobacillales > Aerococcaceae > Aerococcus > Aerococcus sp. NPDC058936. Next base: position 44,093 of record NZ_JBHYKZ010000012.1, read on the forward strand.
ATAGCCATTTTCCAATGAATTGTGCCTCAACAACCACTCACTTAACGGTGGTCGACTTTCTTAGCTAGTTTAAGTCCTAACCACTGACAAACTTGTACGATCACAATAATCAATACAATGGCCGTGTACATCATGTCAGTTTCATAACGCTGGTAGCCATAGCGAATGGCGAAGTCACCAATCCCCCCTCCGCCGACAACTCCCATAATTGTCGAATAGGAGATGAACGACACAAATGCCGTCGTATAGCCAATAATTAAGGACGATTTGGCTTCAACGAAAAGGAACTTGGTCACCAATTGCCAGGTGTTAGCCCCTAAAGCATCGGCTGTTTCAAGGACACCGGGGTCAACGTCCAGTAACGACTGCTCGACAAAGCGGGCATATAGAGCGATGGCAATCACCATCATTGGAAAGGATGCCGCCACTGGGTCCCCTGTCGCTCGCCCGTAAGTCGCTCGAATCAGCGGTTGCATAGAGACAACCAATAGTAAAAATGGGAATGACCGGATAATGTTAACGATAAAGGATAAGACCTGGTAGACTAGCTTATTTTCTCTTGGATTATCCTCATTGGTTAAGAATAAAATCGTCCCTAATGGTAGGCCTAAAATTATTGCTGCCACCATAGCAAAAACCATCATAATCCCTGTTTCACCTAGACTTTCAATGATTTTAGGTAGAAATTCAATCAACCGTTGGCCATATGCTTGTAGGTTATTCATTGCCTTCAAGCACCTCCAATACATGGTCAGCGTAAGACTGGTTACCGTCTGAACCAGCCCCAGTATCTGGCTTGACTGTTACCACTTGATTGACTTGTCCCTTTTCTAAAATGGCAGCCCGTTGGCACAAGGATTTTATGACTTCAAGCTCATGAGTTACCACAATCATGGTCATTGGATAGGCTTTATGGGCAGCCTTTAATACTTTCACAATCTCGCCTGTAGTTCGGGTATCCAAGGCTGATGTCGGTTCGTCAGCTAATAAGACTTTTGGACGAGTAATTAAGGCACGGGCAATCCCCACTCGTTGTTTTTGACCACCAGATAATTGACTTGGGTAGTGGTCTTTTTTATTTGCTAAACCCACAAAGGTCAAGACCTCATCCACACTTAAAGGATTATCATACTTGTGCAAACTTAAGGGTAAGGCAACATTTTCGGCAACTGTTTTATTGTTTAATAGGTTAAATTGTTGAAAGACCATACTGATGTCTTTTCGAAATGCCCGCAAGTCTCTCCCAGATAAGTCATTGACTAGGACATCGTCTACTAGAACTTGTCCAAAGCTGGGCTTTTCAAGGGCATTGATAAAACGCAACAAAGTCGATTTACCAGCCCCACTTTCACCAACTAAGCCAAATATTTCTCGATATTGAATATTTAAGTTCACCTGGTCCAGGGCTTGTATGCGGTTACCATTATTGACGAACTCTTTTGACACTTGCTTGAAATCGATCATGTATCTATCCACCTACTCCTACTTCATGTGTTACATATTAACAGCATTTTACCTTGATGTCTAGCCTATTTAACTGTTACATTTTATTACACAAACTGTTATACACTTGTTTAACCAACTAAAATAAACATCAAAAAAGGCCGAGAAAACAAGTTCTCGACCCCTAGCAGTTGTCCTGCTTATATTTATTTCTTTGTACCTCATCTATACAAGGCAACCCTTTTTCAAGTAACGGTTTAGAAAACAATGACTGGTAATCCTACATAAGCTAAATCATATACTTTTGCCATGGTTTGTGGCGGTGTATTAATACAACCTAAAGATCCATTTTGTTGGTAGGCGTTGCCACCGAAATTTGATTGCCAGTTGGCGTCATGGATCCCTTGACCCGTAAAGTCAAAGGCCATCCAGTAGTCTACGGGTACCGCATAATCTTTTTCAGTTCTTGGGTTATACCCCTTCAATACTGATGGGTCTTCCATATTCCAAATCTCATAGGCACCCGGAACCGTGTCAGTACCAGTATTCCCGCTAACGATATCAGTGGCAATTTTTTGTTCGCCATCAATATAAACGAACATCTTTTGCTTGCTTAAGTCCACTTCAATATAAGAAGTGCCAAAGAAGTCATCTTGGTTATAACCGCCACCCCAAATATTTGGTTGAATCACTGTATCTTCACCCGCAAGGACTGCTTCCGCAACCAATTGCGTCGTCATTTCGCGCTCGATATACCAACCATAAATACCTGGTGTAACCGTCACTTCGCCAGATGCAGTTGATTGGAATTGGTGATCATGGTTTAATGCCGCATTCTCAACGTTCCATTCATATAACCATTGATCAATAGCCGCTTCATCCACTTGGACCGCGCCCTTGTCATCCGTGCTTACCCAATCCGCTAACGTTTCGCTTGGAATGTTCACTACTTCATCTTCAACTTGCATGCCGATCGTAGCCGTTAAAATACCTTCTAATTCAGCCTTGGCCGTTTGAATGGCCTCAGAATCGCTAGTCACTTCAGGTTTCACGTAAGCATCCGCTAAATCTAGCTCACTTGTTCCTGCTTTCACCTCTGACAAGACGGCATCCGCCAATGAATCTGACGTGATTTGATTACCCTGTGTTTCAGGCACCACTTCTACCGTCCTTGTTTCATCATTGATGACTACTTGCGCACTTGTTGATGGTGTTGCACCTTCTTGATCAATGTCTAACTGGTCAAAGTAAGACTTGAATGCCTCACGGTCAACAGTCCACTCGTTACTTTCGTTGGCATCCACAGACTTTAAAGCATTGCTAACAAATTCAACTGGCCATGTGAAGGTCGCTTGTTGATTTAGCATGTCATCAAAATCTTCATTTTCTGCTGGTTGAAAGCCAGCTTCTTGTAAATTCATGGTAGCCACTTCTTGACCTTGGTCAGTAATTTTCATGGTACGTTCATTGTTGGCCTTGGCCACTGCAGCCTCCGCGTCAGCCTTTGTCATCCCACTGACATTTACATTAGAAACAGTCGTTGCTGGTAAGAAATGCGATTGATAATAATAAACACCTACACCGTAGCCCACTATTAATAATGCTAAGACTGTCCCCAATAACCACATCGAAACTTTCTTCATTCAATTCTCTCCCTTCCCAATTGACGCTTTTAAAGCTTTAACCTATTGTACCTTATTTCTTGTAACATTTCTGTAATATTTATTCAATTTATCATATTTTTAACGATTGGCCCGGATTGATAAGTTCCTCATTGACAAAATAGCCACCCTTTGACTATAAAAAAACTAGTCAACCAATCAGTCGGCTTATTTCTTGCGCTTCTTTCTCCGACCGAATAATAGATCCACTAAGACTGTGCCCAAATAGCCTACAACCAAAGTTGTCACAATAAAGTAGATGCTAGCCAAGGAAGCCGCCTCGGTATCTGTAGACCACATATCTTCTTTAAAAATAAAGAAAGTAATGACACCCACAAACAGAAATACCACAACCTTCAATAGGATACTTTTGATACTGACCTTCAAATTATTGTCGTCTAATTCATCGTAGTTGTTCCCTTGTAAGCCACTGATTTCAATTTTATAGACATTTCGAAAGGAATGGTCATCCTTAGTCCCTTTACGGTTTACATCATGTTTGTTCATCGTTTGCCTCCCTAACCTTGCGCTACTTTACTTGTTTTAAACATTCGGTCTTGTGCGATTGACTGCATTATATAACTTTAATAGAAAGAAAGTCCAATTTATCTCGGACCTGACCTTTTAGATTATTGCCCAGAAAACGCCAGCATTTCTTTCGCTACCGTCACATAAAGAAGGACTTTTCTGGAAAATGACGACCAAATAAAAAAAGGATAGCCGTTTTCTACGACTACCCAACCTTGATCGAGTGATTAATTTAAGTTACCACCATTTGTCGCAATCACATCTTTATACCAGCTAAATGATTTTTTCTTGTAACGGTCTAGCGTACCACTACCATCGTCGTTACGGTCAACATAGATAAAACCATACCGTTTAGACATTTGGGCAGTTGATGCTGACACCAAGTCGATACAACCCCAACTTGTATAACCCATGATGTCCACCCCATCTAATAAGGCTTCACCAACTTGGGCTAAGTGGTCGTTCATGTATTTGATCCGGTAGTCATCATCAACAGTCTTCTCACCGTTCGGGCCATCAACTAAGACGTCTTTGGCACCTAAACCATTTTCCACAATGAATAACGGTAATTGATAGCGGTCGTAGAACTGGTTTAAGACTAAGCGCAAACCAACTGGGTCAACTTGCCATCCCCATTCAGATGCTTCTAAATACGGATTTGGAATACCACCCATGATGTTTCCTTCACCCGCTTCATATTGGCTATGGTCAGCCGCTTCAGCAATCGACATGTAGTAAGAGAAGGAAATGAAGTCCACGGTATTTTCTTTTAACAGCTCTTTATCTCCATCAGCGAATTGGATCTCGATACCATTTTCCGCAAAATAACGGTTGATATATGCTGGGTATTCCCCGCGTGCATGAATATCTGAGAATAAGTAGTTTTGGTTTTCTGCCAAGTGGGCAGCCATGACATCATCCGGATTTGGTGTAATCGGGTAAGTCGGCATGGCAAGCACCATACAACCTACTTGGAAGTCGGGGTTGATTTCATGGGCAATTTTCGTCACAGATGCTGAAGCAACCAATTCGTGGTGAACAGCTTGGTATAAGTCTTGTTTCGATAATTCTTCAGGCGGTGTATCAATCCCACCAGACATGAATGGCGCATGTAAGACAGAGTTCACTTCATTGAAAGTTAACCAGTATTTAACCTTGTCTTTGTAACGTGTAAACACAGTTGTGGCATATTTCTCAAAGAAGCCAATCAATTCACGGTTTGTCCAACCGTTGTATTGTTTGGTTAAGTTTAATGGGGTTTCATAGTGCGATAAAGTCACTAAAGGTTCAATCCCATATTTATGGAGCTCATCGAACAAGTCATCATAGAATTGTAATCCAGCCTCGTTTGGTTCAGCGTCATCCCCGTTTGGAAAAATACGTGACCAAGCGATTGATGTACGGAAAACTTTAAATCCCATTTCAGCAAATAAAGCCACATCTTCTTTATAACGGTTATAGAAGTCAATCCCCACTAACTTCAAGTTATCTTCAGTTGGACCATCCGTAATTTCACCCATCCCGCCATTTGGCGTCACATCTTGAACAGTTAAACCTTTACCATCTACATCGAAAGCACCTTCAAATTGATTGGCAGCGGCAGCCCCGCCCCATAAGAAACCATCTGGAAATTTATATTGACTCATTCTACAATTCGCTCCATTCCATATTCTTGTATTATTCAATTTATTTACATACTAATCCTACCATTAAAACGCTTTCTTGTAAAATAATCACCATTTTAAATGATTATACCCTTACAAAAATCGTTTTTCCGGTCTTACTAATCATAAAAAGAGAAGCATGACTTAAACGTCACACCTCTCTTTTCCCAATATTTTAAATTAATTGCTTGCCAGTAGCTTATTCGTAATCACGTTTATAGACATCCTAAATAAAAGCTTGGCTATTGCAATGGACATTACGTTTTCGAAAATAAAAAAGCCACCCTTAAATAAAAAGAATGGCTTGGAAATTTAAATATAATTCGAATAACTAACGGGCTGCTTGTCCGTTTGATTCAATAACTTCTTTATACCAGTTAAATGATTTTTTCTTAGAACGGTGTAAGTCACCCGTCCCGTCGTCTTGACGGTCAACGTAGATTAAACCATAACGTTTAGACATTTCACCAGTACCAGCTGATACTAAGTCGATGATTCCCCATGGTGTGTAACCCCATAATGGTACACCATCTTCTTCAACAGCATCCATGAAGCTATTGATATGTGCTTTCAGATATTCAATCCGGTAGTCGTCATTGATTGACCCATCTTCTTCAACAGTGTCGATCGCCCCTAGCCCGTTTTCCACGATGAATAATGGTTTGCGGTAACGGTCCCAAAGGGCATTCATTGTTGTACGTAATCCAAGTGGATCAATGGCCCAACCCCATTCAGATTCTTCTAAGTATGGGTTTTTAACACCTGAGAAGGCATTACCTGTGACAATATCATCTTCAGCGATTTGGCCTTTAGATACACGACTTGAGTAGTAAGAGAAAGTGATGTAGTCTACAGTGTTTTCACGTAAAATCGCTTCATCTTCTTCAGTGATACCAATATCAATACCTTCGTTTTCAAACATGATTTTCGCCCATTCAGGGTACTCACCACCCGCTTGTACGTCGATAAAGAAGTAGTTATCCCGGTTGCTTAAGTTAGCTGCCCAAACGTCTTCTGGGTTTGCTGAGTATGGATAGTACTCACCAGCTGCCAACATAGAGCCCATTTTGGCTTCTGGATCGATTTCACGAAGGACTTTAGTGATTTTAGCACTTGCTAATAATTCATGGTGGGCTGCTTTGTATAAGACTTGAGTACGTTCTGCTTCATTTAAGTCGCCAAGGTAAATCCCTGCACCCATGAATGGTAAATGTAGAAGCATGTTGATTTCATTGAAAGAAATCCAGTATTTTACTTTACCCTTGTAGCGGTTGAATAAAGCTGTCGCGTAGTTAACGAATAGGTCAACCATTTGACGGTCACGCCAAGAACCTAATTCATCAATCAATGTTTTTGGTACATCGAAGTGGTTGATTGTGACAACAGGTTCAATGTCATATTTCAACAATTCATCAATCACATCTTCGTAGAATTTCAAGCCTTCTTCATTTGGTTCTGATTCAAAACCTGTTGGGAAGATACGAGACCAAGCCATTGAGAAACGGTAAGATTTCATGCCCATTTCAGCAAATAAGGCGATATCTTCTTTGAAGTGGTGGTAGAAGTCAATCGCTTCATGAGAAGGGAAATGTGAACCTTCAGCCACTTCAGAATAGTGCAATTCACCAGCAGTTACTGCATAACGTTGCTCGCCATGAGGAATTAAGTCAACACTTGTTAACCCCTTGCCCCCTTCAAGGTAGCCACCTTCTAATTGATTGGCAGCAGTAGCCCCGCCCCATAAGAATCCATCAGGTAATTTTCTAGACATATTCATACTCCTTTTCTCTTACTTAACAATTGTAAATAGATAATCATTTTTAGCGACAACTGGCTCAGTCGTAGTTAATACATCTGTATAGTTATCCGTATTGGTCACTATTACAGGAGTAATGGTATCATAACCAGCTTCATGGATGGTAGCGATATCAAACTCGACCAGTATATCCCCAGCTGAAACTTTTTGCCCTTTCTCCACATGAATTGTATAACCGCGACCATCAAGATTCACCGTATCCAAGCCAATATGAATCAACAATTCAACTCCAGTGTCCGTCGTAATCCCGACTGCGTGTCCCGTTGGAAAAAGTACAGAAACCGTTCCGTTGGCAGGTGCAAGGACTTTCCCCTCGCTTGGTTGAATAGCAAGCCCTTTGCCTAAAGCGCCACTTGCGAATACTTCATCAGCGACTGCACTTAATGGTAAAATGTCGCCCACTAAGGGGCTAGCGATAATTTCTTCTTTAGCAGAAGCGACCATTTCAGCGTCAGAAACCACAGCTTGAGATGCTGATGGTTCATTTCTCGAAGGGTCACTTGCTGCCAATGCTTCGGCTGGTAACTCTTCTTCTAAACGGTTCACTGGGAAGACCATTTGTAGGATAAAACCAATGGCAACGGCGATGGCATATGAAATGACCACATTCCAGAAGTTAGCCCCTAATTGCCCTTCATTGTCGATCATGTTCATTAAACTGAAGATTCCTAAACCACCAGTACGATAAGCCACTGTATCCATGGCACCTGCATAAGCACCAGCAAAGATGTTGGCGATAATGGCATAGATGAATGGACGTCTCAGTGGAATCATAATCCCGTAGATAACGGGTTCAGTCACCCCAAATAAGGTCGAGATTGCACCAGGAATGGCGATATCTTTTAATTTCTTCTCGTTTCCTTTAATTAACATAGCTAATAGAACCCCAAGGATACCGAATGTTGAAATTTGCATTAGTGGCCCAAGTGGGTTTAAACCCGTTTCAGCTAATAGTAAGTAGGTAATTGGAATGATACCCCAGTGTAACCCGAAGATTACTAGTAATTGCCAAGAAGCAGCTAGTAAGGCACCGAAGACTAATGGTGATACCCCTTGTAACCAAGTGAAGAATACCCCGATTAAGCTGGCTGCCCATGTGGCAACTGGTCCAACAACCATCAAAGCGATTGGTACGGCGATGATGATCGTGAAGAATGGTGTTAAGAATGAATTCACTGTAGAAGGAATGCGCTGCTTGAACCATTTTTCAAGACGAGACCCTAACCATACCGCAACGATGATTGGAATGATTGCTGAGAAGTAACCATTTGACGGTAAGATAACCGGTAGGCCAAAGACGGTTGAATAAATATCTGAAGCAAACGGTGAACCTTCAAATAAGGTATATAAAACGTCGTTTGTCATTGAAGTTGAAAGGGCCGGATGCAAGAAAGCTACCGCAATGGCTAATGCCGTAAAGACATTCATCTTCAATTTTCTAGCTGTCGTTACGGCGACCATAACTGGCAGGTACTGGAAGAAGCCGTCCCCGGCTGCTTGAAGCAGTAAATATAAACCACTGTTGGTAGCGTTTAAGCCAAATGTCCCTAAAATAGCCACGATACCTTTTATCATCCCTGTTGCCGCAAGTGGCATCAAGAAAGGTTGGAATACACCCGAGATGAAGTCGATGGCTTTGTCCGCAAGTTTACGGTCATCATTTTCAGGTTCATTGTTACTACTTCCACCCGCTTCGTCTCCGCCAAGGTGAGTGGTATCTACGATAGCGTCATAAACATCGGCTACTTCATTCCCAATGACTACTTGGTATTGGCCGGATGCTTTCATGACTGTTACGACCCCATCCAAACCTTTGATGGTATCCGTATCAGCCTTTGATTCATCCTTTAAATTAAACCGTAACCGGGTTACACAATGCCGTAATCCATCGACATTCTCTTCACCTCCGACATTTTTTACGATATCATTTGCTAAATTTTTATAATCTTTTATTGCCATTTCTAAACCCTCTTTTCTTTCTTTTAAATCATTCTTTCGCACAAAAAAACCCAAACAAAAACATAGTCAAAAAGAAAGAGTGTCCCCCTCTACTATGTTTCCATTTAGGTTTTGCCTGCTGACCAGTAACAATCCATAGTGGAATGTATGTTATTTTAATGTAAGCGCTTAACGTATTTTTAGTTTATCACGGTCTTTGGGAAAAGGCAATCTCTTTTGTAAAATTAATTGCTTGGTGGCATACTAAAGTAATCATCGCCTGCTTATTGACAGGGGATAAGGTCTCTAAAAAATTGGCGCTTCCATACTAACATCATTCTCTAGACCCTAAATGGTCAAAGTATTTTCTTTTAAATTGGTGTTGGGAAATCGATATCGAAGTCCTGTGCAATCGCTTGTATTTCTGCAATTGTCACATCATCCACTGGAATCCCTTGTCTTTCGTTTGCTTTTTTAGCTAGCTTTTCCTTGTCACCAGGCACATAAATCGGTATTTCAGCGTCCAATCTATCGGCGTCGCGAAGCCTTTGTAGGTAAGCATCGAGACTTTTTTCAATCGCTTCCTTATCGCCAAATAATTTGGGATCGATAGCTAAGAAGAAATGACAAATCCCACCGTTCTCTGAAATCTGGTCGGACGTCCCCCCTTGTGACAAGATGCCAGTTAACAATTCAACTACCAATCCCAGGCCAAACCCCTTATGACTACCAGACGCCTCTTTAAAACCACCTAAAGGGGCTAAAGCTTGCTTATTACTGGTAAAACTTGGATCATAATCTGATAGGGTCCAGGTTTCAGGGTGGTCTATCCCTCTTTTTTCATAGACTTGGACTTTACCATAAGAAACAGTTGTTGTCGCAGCATCAAATAAAAAGCTATCTTCTACGCCCGCCATGCCAAATGCAATGGGATTGGTTCCAAGGAAGGGTTGGCTTGCATTAGTCGGCACCATAATGGCTCTAGAATTCGTAAGAGACAACCCAATTAAACCAGCCTTAGACGCAAGCTCTGCATAGTAACCAGCAATCCCGTAATGGTTAGAATTTCTAACGGTTACAATCCCAACACCTGCTTGTTGCGCCTTTTGAATAGCGAGGTCCATGGCTGCTTTCCCAACCAGGTGGCCCATAGCAGATTGACCGTCAAGAATCGCTGAAATGGGGGTTTCCTTGATGATTTCAGCTTGCTTATCTACCCTAATTTGCCCTGATTTAATTTTTCCATCATAGTATTTCAACCGTTGGACGCCGTGTGAAGGGATCCCTGTCATATCCGCTTTCAAAAGGATTTCCGTAATTTGTTGGCTGTCTCCTTTTGAAAAGCCATATTTTTGGTAGATATCATTCAGTAAAATTTGTAAGCTTTCCTTGGTAAATCTTTTTAATGTTGCCAATATTAGTCTCCTTAGTTGGTTAAATAGTAATTCATTATTTTTTGGCTACTATCAGGGCCTCTTTGATGACTTCAATCCCTTTTTCAATATCCTCAGTGGACGGTCTTGTGAAATTCAACCGGAAATTATCTTCGAAACCAACATGGTCTACACTCATCACATTACCGTGAATCACCACCACATGACGGTCCGCCAAATACCGGTAGAAGGCCTCGATATCCACGCCTTCTTTGATTTGGCAGTTGATAAAGTAACCACCTGTTGGCACCGCAAAATCAATATATTCTGATGGTATTTCATTTAACTTGTCGACCATTAGTTGGTATTTCTGACCATAATAGTCTTTTAGAAAAGCCACATGTCCTTCAAAATCGTAACCTTTGATAAAGCCCAGTAAGACTCGCTGCCAATAGTTGTTTGTATGGGAATCAGCCACTTGTTTTAAGACAATCACTTTTTCAAGAATTTCACTTGAAGCAATCATAAAACCTAAACGCGTACTAGGTGCGAGGATTTTTGAAAAAGAACCCACATAGATCACGCGACCATCCTCATCAAGAGATTTAATGCGCGGGATTACTTCACCTTTATACTGCAATTCGCCGTATGGATCGTCTTCTATGATAACAACGTCATATTTTTTTGCTAATGCATAGACGGTTTTTCGCTCTTCTAAAGTAAGACTTGTGCCTAAAGGATTTTGGAAGGTCGGAATTAAGTACAGCAATTTAATCCGTTTATCCACATCTTCACTAAGTCTTTTTTCTAAATAATCAAAATCGATATTAGCGCTTGCGGTCTTCGGAATTCCTTCCGGTATAGCCCCATTAGATTTAATCGAGGTCACTGCACCGTGAAAGGTTTGCGCCTCACATAAAACAATATCACCTTCATTACAAAATAACTTGACCGAAAGTGCAATCCCCTGGGTAGCACCAGAAGTGATAATCAAATCTTCGTCTGTTTCTAACTGGATTGTTTTCGCTAATCGTTCTTTTAAGGCTTCTCTAAGTTCTGGAACGCCTTCCGTTTGCCCGTATTGAAGATAAGCATCGGGTTCTTCATTTTCGTAAAGATTGTCAGATATCTGTCTCAATGTATCTATTGGATAGGCATCTTTTGATGGATAACCAAACGAGAAAGAAATTGTGTCGGGATTTGTCCCTGCTTTCTTAGCATTCTCTCTTAAGGGAGATGTGTGAAGTCCGATCGTTCGTTTCGCAAAATTATTTGTCATTGAAATACTCCTTTTCCAACTCTTTCCTAGCTTTTGTCCTTGTATTAACGCTTATTGAAAAAATAAAAAAGCCCCTCCACCATACGTCATTCGTACAATGAAGGGACGAAAATGCTTTCCGTGTTACCACCCAAATTTATGCTATAAACATAGCACCTCTAGGGTTCCAAATAGAACCCGGCAATATAACGGTTGCAACCGACCAAGAGGCGTTAACCGCTTGGCTGCTCAGAGCTCATCTTCACTTCTATTTTCTGTCCCTCTTTCACCATCCAAGGGTTCTCTGCATCAGAAAATACTTCAGTTACTCTTCTCTTCAAAGCTTTCATAAATTAAAATTAAATTATATTATGATGAGAATGTTATTGTTTTTAAGTCGCCCTGTCAACTTTTTTGTTTTTATTGCAAGGTGTTTTGTCATGATTTCTGAAAAACAAAAAATCTCACCTTTTGAAAGCATCCGCTTATCATAATACTAGCCGATTTGTTTCAAAAAAAGAGATCATGTATTGGGTTTGTTTGCCCCTTATTCAATTATTAATTAGATTCAATCAGCCGATTTACATGAATAGCCAAGTAAGATTTCTCTTCAGTGGTAATTCGGTAGGCGTATTGGTGGTAAATATAGTCATCGATTTTCTCTGCACATGCCATGGCCTTAGGATAATTTTCCTTAACCTGGTCATAGAGAAACTGACCCGATCCATTCTGCGCTTCCCCTTGAATCACCCGCAAGGCAAAGTACTGCAAGTGGGTCATAAATCGGTTATAGGCAATAGATTCGGTATCAAATTTCTGACCAAAGAAGAGGGTTACCACTTCTAAAATGCCTCGGACAATTTTCATTGCTTCCATCGTCTGACTCATCTCACCCTGGTTCATCCTGGCATTCACCAAATGCAAGGCAATTGAAGAGGCTTCATCATCCGGCAACCTGATGCCAAGATTGGCTTGGATAATATCTAGCGCTTTAAAACCAATATGATACTCATCCGGAAATAGCCGTCGAATATTCCAAGCCAGTGGATTCGTGATAACGAGCCCTTTTTCAAACCGTTCCAAGGCAAAATGAATATGGTCAGCCAAGGTGATATACAAATTGGCCTGGTATTTCTCATCAAGACTAGTGGATGCCAGGTCAATAATGGCCAGCAAACTATCGATTTCAGGGGTGGATAAGGTCACAAACAATTCCTCAACCGATATATCCACCGCGTTTTCTTTGAAGATCTTTTCAATCTTCGTTTCATCCACCACGTTACCCACATGTTGACTGAAACCTAGACCTTTACCCATCGCGACCACTTCGTCATTCTCTTCATCAATCGCTAGTACCGCATTGTTATTAAATATCCGAACAATTTGCACGTTGCCACCCCCAAACATTTTTCTCTTATGTAGATTAATATATCATGTTACCGGTTTCTTTTTCAACCTTTACTGAATCAAACAATTAGAACCATACAATTTGACTTATATGAACGTTATCGGCTATCATTAGTATATCAATTTTGAAAACGCTTTATTATCAATATTCGATCACCCATAATCGAAAAAGGAGCATAATTTATGACAAGTAAGTATATTTTTCTAGATGTAGACGGGACTTTGGTTTCTTATGAAAACGTCCTTCCAGAATCTGCAGTTGAAGCTATCCATCAAGCCCAAGCTAATGGTCATAAGGTCTTCACAGTGACTGGTCGGTCCAAAGCTGAAATGTACAAAGAAATCCTAGACATCGGCTTTGACGGCTATGTTGGCGGGAACGGTAACTACATCGAAGTAGCGGATGAAGTAATCTATCACAAGCATTTAACAAGCGAAGAAACCCGCAAAATCGTCTACTGGTTACTAGACCGTAATTTAGAATTTTATTTGGAATCAAATTCTGGCTTATACGGGTCTAAAAACTTTAGAGAACGCGGTCGTCAAACGGTCCAAGATTACGTGGCTTACAAAGGTAAAGATAATGCACAGGAGGCTTCTGTCGAATCTGTTTTCCCAGAAATGTTGTTTGATCAAGACTTATACCGAGACGATATCAACAAGATTTCCTTCGTCCTTGAATCTTACGAAGACTATTTAGATGCCAAGGAAACTTTCAAAGACTACCAAGTCGGCACTTGGGGTGGACGCGGTGAGCATGCCCTATTTGGTGACGTAGCCCTAGCCAATATCACTAAGGAAACGGCCATCCAAGACTTATTAACTCATGAAAATGTCGATCCAAAAGACACTTTCGCCTTTGGTGACGCTAAAATCGATATGCCGATGTTTAACATCTGTGAAACAGGTGTTGCAATGGGGAACGGTGGCGATGAAATCAAGGCTGCTGCGGACTATATCACCGATGCCGCTGAAGATGACGGTTTATACAATGCATTCAAATATTTCGGTTTGATTTAATTTATTCGACTAGTCATAAAAGGAGCTGACCACCGTGGACTATATACAATTAGGTAATTCAGACATGTCTGTTTCTCGAATATGCCTTGGCTGTATGGGGTTTGGTGACCCAGACAAAGGCGGACACGCTTGGACTTTAGACCAAGAAGCCACGACCGCGATCATCAGTCATGCCTTAGACCAAGGCATTAACTTCTTTGATACGGCCATCGCCTACCAGGGCGGGACTAGCGAGCAGTATGTCGGTAAGGCCCTCAGTCAATTAGCCAATCGGGAAGATGTGGTCATTGCCACAAAATTCCTCCCCCGGACAGAAGAAGAACGCCAGAATAAGGTTTCAGCCCGAGACCATATCGAAGGGTCACTCAATGTCAGTTTAAATAATCTTGGCATGGATTACGTCGACCTCTATATTTACCACATGTGGGACTACCATACCCCCATGGAAGACGTTATGGAGGCCTTAGACCGCTTGATTAAGGCTGGCAAAACGAGGTATATCGGTATTTCTAACGCCTATGCCTACCAGATTGCCACCGCTAACGCCTACGCCCGTGCCCATAACCTGACCGAATTTGTGTCCATCCAAGGCCACTACAATTTGATTTTCAGAGAAGAAGAACGGGAAATGAACAGGTTTGCAAATGAAAATAATATTGCCTTAACACCCTACTCTGCCCTCGCTTCTGGCCGTCTTTCAAGATTACCCGGGGACAATAGTAGCCAGCGGATGAACCTGGATAATTTCGCCAAAAGTAAGTACCAAGATACCGCTGTTCAAGACCAGGAGATTATCCAACGCGTCCATGAAATCGCGAAAAAATACCAGGTCACTATGACCGAAGTGTCGCTTGCTTGGTTGTTGACTAAGGTCACTGCCCCTGTTGTTGGGGCAACCAAAGTCCACCATATTGATGGTGCCGTAGCCGCGGTGAACTTAAAATTAACAGCTGAAGACATTCACTATCTGGAAGAATTGTATTCACCCCATCCACTAGTTGGTGTGATGGCCAACAACAATTAAAATATTGTATTCAAAAAGGTGATTGCGGCAAGCGCAATCACCTTTCTTTATCTTATAATTCAATGTATTAAGCCATATTAGAAGCTAAAGAAGTCGTCATCGTCAGCTTCTGCTGCAGCTTCACGCTCTTGTTCTTCTACAAATAAGGCTTTGTCGTATTTAGTAATGAATGGGTAGTAAACAGCGAAGGCTGCAACCACACAGATCACTGCTAAGATAATTGCACGCCAGTCAGTTGTACCGATGAAGGCTGCGATACCAACAGGCATTGGCCATGGCGATTGTGCAATAATTTCATTTACGAAACCTAGTCGTGTACCAAAGTAACCGATTGTAGCGGCAACCATCGGCGCACCGATAAATGGTAGGAACATTGATGGGTTATAGATCATAGGCACACCGAAGATTATTGGCTCGTTAATGTTGAAGAATGCTGGAACGATAGCCGTTTTACCTAGAGCTTTCAATTGCTCTGAACGAGCGAAGAAGGCAAGGAAAATAGTTAAACCTAAAGTTGCACCAGCACCACCAACGATAACGTATGAGTTCCAGAACTCACCCGCTAAGACGTGGTTTCCACCAGCAGCATTTTCAGCCATATTCGCTAGCAAGATTGGTTGAACTAAGGAAGAAATGATGGTAGAACCGTGAATCCCAACACTCCATAAAGCGTGGATTAAGAATACAATCACTAATACCCCGATGTAAGTACCTGTGATTTGCGTTACAAATCCAAATGGTGCTTGGATTAATTGGAACAAGTCCGTACCGAACATAACTAAGGCACCGTTTAAGATTATTACTGTGAAGGCAATAACGAAAGTTGGTACTAGGGCAGTAAATGAGTTAGCAACACCTTGCGGCACTGCATCTGGCATTTTAATTACCCAGTTGTTTACAATACATAGCCGGTATAATTGAACCGCTAAGACACCCATGATAATGGCTGTAAAGATACCAATGGTACCAAAACGTGTTACCCCGTCACCACCCATTGCCCAACCATTGATGATTGTTGATGCTTCAGTGATTTCAGTTGTACGAACCATCGCGCCGTCTTCCCAAACCAATTGTGGAATGGCCATTAAGAAGGCGAATAGTGATAGTAAGGCGCCGTTGACTGGGTTCATGTCGATGCCATCGTCGTCAACGTAAACTTTTGTAAACTCATACCCTAACACTACTGAGAAGTATAATGCAAGCACACCCATAGTAGCTGTATTGGCTAGCATGTATAATTGCGTAAAGTTGCCAATCGTTGCGTCGTAAATACCCTGTAAAGCTGGAATCGCTGTAGGTAATACGTTTAATACCAAGAACATTGAGCCAACAATAGTAAATGGAATAACGGCAATACCCGTATTCATAATGGCACGTACAAATTTAGTTGTCGCCAATTTACCTAAGGGGTTCATAATATATTTTTCTAAGATACCAAAAAAGCCAGTAGATTTATTTTCTTCAGACATGTTCAACAACTCTTTTCTTCAAATTTTTTCATCCATTAAGATGTGTATTTTTCATATCGTTGAATATATTGATATTTCTTATCTTTATTCTGAGCGATTCGTCGCACTTTGAATAAAGATATACCTGCTACCACTAATCCCACTCCCAGGATAATGTAAACAAGAAGGTCTGCTTCATCTGACATCCCTATGAAGGGATACAAATGTTTAAATACGGTTTCATTAAAGGGTGCAAAAAATAAAAGTACATTTACCACAATTTGCGCTTGGAAATAGATTTTTGAAAACTTTAATGTATTATCATGTGTCCAGTAGATCCGCAAATATTCAAATGCGGCCATACCGCCAAGTACCACCATCACACCCGGTAGGATAATTGACGAAACTTGGGTAAATAAGTTCATAAACAGCCAATATAAATTGGCAATCACACTAAAGGCTAGCGCATAACGAATAAAGAGGAAACGATTAAACCTAAAATTCCGCAAAGCCAATTCTTTTTCATGTTTCTTCATTTCTTTACTTCTTACCACGTCAATCGCATCCTTTTCTCTAGTTAGCCTAACTTTAACCCTTCATTACCTTATACATCTCCAACATTTCAACTGCCATTTCACGCAAGGTCGTTGAGGTCATCAAATGATCCTGTGCATGTACCATGATAATTTCCATATTGATATCTTCACCATTCGCGTATTGATGCAATAAGTCAGTTTGTGCGTTATGCGCTTCAACTAATGCCTCATTCGCTTCTTTTAATTTCGCCTCTGCCTCTTCATACTTACCAGCTCGCATTAATGGGAAACTTTCATGGACTAATGTCCGACCATTTCCCGCATGTAAAATGATGGTAAATGCGATTGTTTGAATTTCTGCTGATTCCATTGCTTATCCTCCCTTCTTATCCGTTTTTTTCAGCTTGTAACAAAGGTTTCAATTCAGTGAAGGTCAATTTGGCTAAGTTAGATACCCCATCTTCTGTTGGGATATATGCTTGAGGTGGGATATTGGCCACTAATTTATTCGCTGCTTCTGCTTCTTTGGCGATTTGGTCATAGTACATTTTGATTTGTGGTGAAACTAGGTATAAGTCAAACTCGCCTTTTTTAAAGAATTCTTGTGATTTACTTACAGTCGTTGCATCGAGTTCAATTGGCACATCTTTCGCTTTAAAGAAGTCAGTCGCTTTCTTAGCCATTAATGATGATGACATCCCTGCGTTACAAATGATAAGTGCTTTTTTCATAATAATTCCTCCAATATAAATTTAATTGTATTAGTAAAAGTTAGATGGTACGAAGAACTGGGCATGGTCTGGGCTGTACCACAAGACGCTATAATCGAATATGGCCCCGTTAGATAGAAAAAACTGGTTAATCAATTCTAAGCCATAAGTTTCGGGCGAACACTCCAAGTAACTAGCAACTTCACCGCCCATTTGTTTCACCTGGAAGAAGGCATTGGAGAAGCTAGGCGTCAGGTCTAAATTATCTTCTAAGTAGGTAAAAATAGACCCTCTAGCAATCTGCTCGTTCATGTACCTGACATATTTCTTTCTAAAGTAGGACTTTTCATAGGAATGGATTGCCCCTTTAATATAGCGAGTCCGTTCTACCATATAAATATCTTCATCCGGCTCACATTCAAGGTATTCTTGAATGGTGGCATCCGGTTTGATGATTTCAACCTTAACCACCCGACTCACAATGGTCGCACCGACTAGCGTTCGGCTTAAACCTTCAGGTCGGTTCAAGTTGATTTTTCCAGGAATATAGACATCTCGTACAAATATCCCCGACCCTTGGACCTGATAAATTTGCCCTTTGGCTTCTAGAATATCTAGGGCCTTGATGATGGTTGACTTGCTGGCATTGAAATCAATAGCCATCTCATCAATCACCGGTAATTTATCGTGTCGTTTCATCTTATTATCTACAATGTAGTTGGTGATTTCCTGTGCTATTTTTTTATATTTAACCATGAAACCACCTCCCAATGATTAAGTTAAATCACTACCGTTATTTGCAATCACCCCTTGGTACCAGAAGAATGAATCTTTTCGGTAACGGGTTAAAGTTCCCACTTGTTCATCATCACGGTCTACATAGATGAAGCCGTAACGTTTACGAATCCCTTCGTGGGTTGAAATCAAGTCAATGGCTGACCAAGGATTGTAACCTAACATCTCTACCCCATCTCCAACAGCCAATTTCATTTGCTCAATGTGGGTACGTAAGTAGTTGATTCGATAGTCATCGTGGATCTTACCATCGGCTGTTAGCTCGTCATAAGCACCTAGACCATTTTCCGTAATTAAAATCGGTAAATGGTAGCGTGAGTAAATCTCTCGCAGCGTGGCTCTAAAGCCGATTGGGTCAATTTCCCAACCAAATTCAGTTTTTGGTAAGAATTCGTTATCTACCCCAAGGAACATGTTTTCTAAACCAGAATTTTCTTGTTGACTCTTGAATTCAACTTTTCCAGATTCCGGTGCTTCATAAGCTTTCACTGTTAAAGTATTGTAGTAGTTAATCCCTAAGAAGTCCGGTTTCGCATTTGCTAAGGACTCATAGTCACCGTCTACTATATCTGGCAAGGCATCTTGGCTTTCTAACCAAGTCCAAACTAAGTTGTTGTACTTACCGTAAACGGCCATATCAAGGTATAACCAGTTTCTGATGGCATTGGCATTTTGCGCTGCAAGCGTATCTTCAGGGTTCATGCTGGCTGCATAAGCAATGGCAATATTTGGTGCTGGCGCAATTTTCGCTTCTGGTAATTGTTGGTGACAAATTTCCATCGCTTTGGCTTGAGCCACTAACATATGGTGGTTTTGTTGGTAAATTTCTTTGGTCACATTCTCAGTGCCTTCAGGAATACGTAAGGTCCCAATCACATTCCCAACAAGGGTCAACATATTTTGTTCGTTAATTGTTAACCAGTATTTCACTCGGTCACCATAATTATCGAATAATAGTTTGGCATAGTCGACAAACCATTCAACTGAATCACGGTTACCCCAAGATCCGCGTGCATCTAAGGCAGCTGGCATATCAAAATGGAACATGGTGATAATCGGTTCAATGCCGTATTTTAAACATTCATCGATTAAGTCTGAATAGAAGTCTAAGCCTTCTTGGTTTGCTTGTCCTGTACCTTCAGGAATCACCCGAGACCATGAGATGGAGAATCGGTAAGACTTGAAGCCCATCTCAGCCATCAAAGCGATATCTTCTTTAAATTTATGGTAGTGGTCCACTGATACTGTTAAATCAGCTGTCCCTTCAGGTAATTCTTTCGTATCTTGACTAGAAGGTCCTTTCCCATTCGTTAAACTGGCACCTTCAACTTGGTAAGCTGACGTTGATGCACCCCAGAAAAAATCTTTAGGAAATTCAATACTTCTCTTACTCATTCAACCATCTCCACCTCTCTATTTTGATGACACCGCTTTCATTTTTTTGAAAAAAATATTCCCTCAAAAACCTGGTCTACACCAACAAACGAATTGTCATCTCTGAAAACAATTATAAGGGTACAAAATCATTCAGTCAATAGAAATCGCTTACATTTTTAAAACATTTTCAATATCTAATTGCAAAAAAGACCTGTAGTCTTATGCCACAAGCCTTTTGCCTATAATCATTTTAATCATTTTTCTAATTATTTAATCCGGCAACTCACTATAGTCATGATTCAAAATACTTTTATACTCAAAATCCCCATCTTTATAATCAAAAATCAAAGCTGAACAATTGGTAAAGCCTAAATCCTTTGCAATAGACCCTTCATAATTGACAATATTTTTAAAGAATTGCGCAATGGTAGCCCCGTGACCAACAATTAAGACCGTTTGGTCAGGATGCTTGTCCGCAATCTCTTTGACTGCTTGACTAATCCGTCCTCTAACGTCTGCTTCCCTTTCCCCATCATATCCGGCAAAAAAGTCTCCATAGGGTAAAGGTGGATTCAAGTGTTCGGACTCTGCTTCAAAAGACCCAAAATCCCATTCCTTCAAGCCCTTCAATCGTTCGTAATCTTTATCTTGTCCGTAAACAATTTCCAAGGTATCACTAGCACGCTCTGAAGTTGACGAATAAGCTACATCGAAGTTGATTTCTTCCTTTTTAAAGTGGTCCCCGGCAATCTCAGCTTGGCGAATCCCCTTAGCCGTTAGTGGTGAATCCGATGCCCCTTGAATTTTATGTAGCTTGTTAAATAAGGTTTGGCCGTGGCGCATTAAATAAATTCTTGTTGTTGTCATAGTCTCTTGTCCTCCCCGTTCAAAATGTCGTATGCCATGATGATAATAGATTAGGAATGCGTTTACAATTATTTTGCCGAAAGGATCACTGCAGAATTCGCAAGAAATGTTGATAAACAATGCTATTTGGTTACAAATTTGTTAGAATATACTTAGAGCTATGACTACAGGAGGGTAAATGATGAGCTTTAAGCCAATGAGTGAAAATGTTGATTTTGATGTGATTAAGTCACATGCAAAGTTAACTGATGAAGAGAATGCAATTAAAGAAGCGCGTGATAAAGAACTACGCGCAATTATGTCTGGTGAGGACGACCGTTTCTTATTAATTATCGGACCATGTTCCGCTGATAACGAGGACGCAGTAGTTGAATATGCACACCGTTTAGCCAAGTTACAAGAAGAAGTGAAAGATAAAGTCTTTATTGTACAACGTGTTTATACCAACAAACCACGTACAAATGGTGACGGTTATAAAGGAATGTTACACCAACAAGATCCAACTGGTGAAACAAGCCTAATCCGTGGTATGAAAGCTGTTCGTAACATGCACCGTCGTGTCATTACTGAAACAGGCATGACAACTGCAGACGAAATGTTATATCCAGATAACTTACAATTTGTGGAAGACTTAGTATCTTATCACGCTGTAGGTGCCCGTTCTGTTGAAAACCAACAACACCGTTTCGTTGCTTCTGGTTTAGACTGCCCTGTTGGTTTAAAAAACCCGACATCAGGTAACCTAACTGTGACCTTTAACGCCCTACATGCGGCGCAAAAACCACAAGAGTTAATGTATTCAGGTCAAGAAGTATTAACAAGTGGTAACCCTTACGCCCACGTCATCCTACGTGGTGGTACCCTTGAAAACAAAGAAGTAGTGCCAAATTACCACTACGAAGATCTAATCAAAACCATTAACAACTATAAAAAAGAAGACTACCGTAACCCATTTGTTGTAATCGATACAAACCATGACAACTCTGGTAAAAATTACTTGGATCAAATCCGCATCGTTCAAGAAGTCTTACAAAACCGTCAATGGAATGAAGATATTAAAGCTTACGTTCGCGGTTTCATGATCGAATCTTATCTACAAGATGGCCGCCAAGAACCAGGTGGCGACGTATTTGGTCAATCAATCACTGACCCTTGCTTAGGCTGGGAAAAATCAGAAGAATTAGTACGTTACATTGCAGAAAATGTTTAAAATCATATAATAACAAACAAAAAACGAGCGCATGAATTTTTTCATTCAAGTAGCTCGTTTTTTTGATTAAATTCGTAAACTGATGGATACTTCTATATAACTGAGATAAAGTTAGATATTATTCAACTGGTGCAAAACCATAGTCATCCCAAGCGGGTACTTGACCACCGTGATATACCTCGTCAATTAAGCTTGCTGTTTCCTCTGTTTGGTAAATTTCTACAATTTGTTTAAATGTTTCATTATCAGCTTCATCTGTTCTAGCTGCAATTACATTAATATATTGTTGAGCTGATTCAGAATTTGGTTCTAAGAATAAAGCATCTTCTTGAGGATAATAACCCGCATCTACCGCGTAACCCCCATTAATCACTGAGAAGTCGACATCGTTTATTGAACGGGCAGTTTGCGCTGCATCTACTTCTTGAATATCTAAGTTATAAGGATTTTCCGTAATATCATCAACAGTTGGTGTAAATGATGCAGACGCTTCTTCATCAAGTGTGATAAAACCAGCCTCTTGTAGTAAGTTTAGCGCACGGCCTCCGTTAGTAACATCATTTGGTATTGCAACGGATTGCCCTTCACCAATTTCTTCGATTGATTCATGTTTCTCTGAATAAATCCCTAAAGGTGTGATAATGGTGTTACCGATTGGTGTAAAATCATTGCCCGACGCTTCCTCATAGTTATTCATGAAGATGATTGTTTGGAAAGAGTTTAAGTCAACTGACCCATCCGCTAAGGCATCATTTGGTGTATTGTAATCATTAAACTTTACCAACTCAATATCGATATCATATTCTTCTTTCGCACGTTCAGCCACGTTATCCCAAACGGTTGTGTCATCTCCAACAACCCCGATTTGTACCGTGTTATCTTCTGTACTACCACATGCAGCCAACAATAATGACGATCCTAAAGTAAACCCAACTAATTTAACCAATTTTTTCATAATTATTTCCCCTTTTCATTTTCCCAGTCTTTTCAATAAAAAAGCCCTTAGTCCAAACAGCTAAACTAGCTATCTCGACTAAGGACGCATTTCACGTGTTACCACCTTACTTCAGAAAGATATTCTTCCCCTCACTCCTACGCCATACCAAAAACTAAAGGATAGGATTAGCGGATAACGGCGCCACACGAGCTCATCTTATGACGAATTGTCACTCGAATCACTTCAACCTCAAGGACCATTTTCAATACTTACCAATAGTTTCTTTCACCACATGAAACCTCTCTAAAATTGATGCCTATTTACTTATCCCGTCTTCGGTAATGTCTATTTAAATATTATCTAAATCAACTAAACCTGTCAACGTTAGAGAGCTTTGGGATTTATATCAATTATAATCGGTGAAACCTATCACGATAATTTTATTTTTTTAAATCCTTTCACGATGTAAATAAAAGTTTTAGCTCAATCGTAATCTTTCTAAACAAATAGCTAATAGATTTTTGCCTATCATCTCATTAAAAAAAGGAACTATCCCACGATAGTCCCCCTCAAGATAACGAATTAAATTTTGTCAAACATCTCCGCTAAATAACGATAAGATTGTAGGCGTTTCTCTTCATCAAAAATCGGCGCATAAACTAAAATTTCGTCGATTCCAAGCGTTTCAATTTCATCATCCAAAATGGCTTTCACTGTTTCTTTAGACCCCTTGATAATAAATCGTTTAGCTAAGTATTCCTCTAACAAGGCTTGAGCCCCAGCACCTAAACTGTAGTCTTTAGCCTCTTCAGGACTCATATTCGGCAAGAGTTGACCAGTCCGAATCCCCATTTGCATCAATTCAATGGGCTTAGCTAAATAATCCGCTTCCTCGTCTGTTTCGGCCACAATGATCATATAAGACACCATGACTTTGGGTTTTTGGAAAAATGCACTCGGCTCAAACCGGTCCCGGTACAATTTAAAAACATCCGGATCCGTTTCAATCCCAAAGAATTTAGCAAAGGCATAACCCAAGCCCATTTGTGCCGTCACCAAGGCTGATTGACCTGAAGACCCTAGCATCCAAGGTTCAGTCAGGTGCTTTAAGTTTTGTGGCATAGCCCGGACCTTACCATAAAAATCTGGTGCTTGCTTATCCACCAAATAATCTAAAATGACTTGGATTTTATCATACATGTCTGTAAAGGTTTGTGGCCGCCCTTCAGCTAGTGCCTTCATCTCATCGGGTCCTGAACCTGGCGCCCGTCCTAGCCCAATATCAATCCGTCCTGGCGCTAAAGCTGTTAGCAACTTAAAATTTTCTGCAATCTTCAGCGGTGAATAATGCATAATCATGGTACCACCCGTACCCAAATGAATACGGTCTGTTTTAGCTGCCGCATAAGCCACCAACATCTCCGGTGACACCGACGCCAAACTTGGCATATTATGATGTTCCGCAAACCAATACCGGTTATAATTCATTTCCTCAATCTCTTGGACAAATCGCATGGTACGTTCAACCGCACCCTCAGCCGATTCCCCTTTATTTATCGTCACTAAATCGTGTACGCCTAATTCCACAAAAAACATCCTCTCTATTCTTATGCTCCTTACTATTATAGCCGGTGCATCTTGAACTAGAAAGAAATACGACTTGACTAATCCTGACTTTAATTAAACAACTAATCCTTGTGCTAAATAAGCTACTACATTCAAGACACCAGCCAATAACATCACTACTACCGGATCCCACTTGGTTTTAAATAATAAAGTTAAGCAAATAGCAAAAATGACTACCGCGATGATGTTGATGGTTTGTAACCCCACCACTTGGTCGCCCCAAAAGCTCGTCACTAGAATAGACACCCCTGCCGTCGCAATCATGGCCACAACCGCTGGACGAAGGGCCTTTAGCACATACTGCAGTGAATCCAAATTCCGGTATTTCATGTAAACATAGGCTAAAATTGTTACCAAAATAATCGATGGAAAGACCGATCCAAGCGTCGCCACAAATCCACCTGGGACACCCGCAATCTGATTGCCTACAAAAGTCGCCGAATTTATGGCAATCGGACCTGGCGTCATTTGAGAAATGGTAATCAAGTCGGTAAACTCCTGCTGGCTTAACCATTGGTGCTTGGTCACAATTTCATCTTGTATTAAAGGTAAGGCCGCATACCCACCCCCAAAGCTAAAAGCCCCCACCTTTAAAAAAGAAATAAACAGTTGTAGATAGATCATGCCATTTTCCCTCCTTTAAAATGATCAGACAGGAATTTACCCAAACCTAGCGCTGCGGCCGTTAAAATAATCAAGACCACATTGATGTTGAAGATATAATTGGCCAGAAAGGCCAGGACCATGGCCGTAATCAACCATGGATTCTTGGTGTCAGTAACCTCTTTACCCATTTGAAGGACTACCGCCACAATGACTGCAGCCACCCCAGCCTGCATTCCTTCTAGTAACAAGGAAATCCAGACATTAGACCGAAAAGCGTCATAGAAGAAAGATATCAGTGAGATAATGGTAAACGGCGGGATAATCGTTGCAACCACAGCCGTTAAAACGCCCACCAAGCCGGCTAACTTATAGCCAATTACAATCGCCCCGTTAACCGCAATGGCACCAGGCGCCGATTGGGCAATCGCCACCAAATCAAGCATCTCATCCTTATCAATCCAGCCCAAATCATCCACAAAAGTCTTCCGCATCAAGGTGATAATCACATAACCACCCCCAAAAGTGAACGCACTCAAAACCAATGTAGATAAAAATAACTGCCGTAAAATCGCTAACTTATTTTCTGATTGTTTATTTTCCATAGGACTCCTTTCTCATAAAATCCATATCCTATCATCAACCTCCATTATACAGAATTAGCCCTGAGTATTTGAAAAATAACCCTTTGATTTGAAATGCTTTTTCATTCAATACAATGAATTCAAATAAGGGAAAGAAGTTATAAATAATGATTAAATACATATTTTCAGACATGGATGGGACCTTACTCATGCTTCATTTATAACCTGGTAATGTCAGCAAACTCGTTCCTAATAAAGTTGGCGCCCCAGTTCCTGCTGCCGCAACAATAGCCCGAGCCATCCCTGAGAAGAACATACCAATATAGAATGGTTTCTTATATTTCAATGTAATACCGTAAATACCAGGCTCTGCGATACCAGCCAGGACAGCAGAAATCGCTGCAGACCCACTAAGTTGTTTCAAGTCCTTGTTCTTCGTCTTTAAAAATACACCTAAGGTTGTACCAGCTTGCGCCATATTATTAGGACCTGTGATTACAAACAAATTATCTCGTCCGTGTAGATCAATGCATTTGTTATTACTTGTATCCAAGTCTACGATTTATTTCTATTGCCAGGTATGACATTCTATTTTTGTTAATCTTACAAACTGAAAAGTATACCAATAAGAAAACCACTACATTCTCAAGTATTGGCATAAAGTTTATCGGTTTGGGCATGAAGATAATTTGGAGGAGGATTAAAACACCCAGTTGAGCAGAAATGTTAGTAAGGTGATATTGAATAGCTGTTTTAAAATCGATCGTAGCCACTATATTCGCAATTATAGTCATTAATAAAACTATTAACGCGAGTAGAATCAAATCCAAACTTAAAAGATATTTATTCTCGGTTCCAATAGACGAAGAAATAGCACTTAGTATAACTAATACTGAGTAAATATAAGTCATATTAGCTAGATTATAATTCAAAAAATTTTTCATATGGTGCTCCCCTTTATATGTTTAGATATGCTTTAATGTTCTTTGTATAATGACGATTGATCACTAATTTTTCTGAATTCAGTAATTTAGCTTCCAATTTGTAATTCGGCAGTACCGATACACTTTTTAGATAATTCATATTTAAAAGTGTATTTTTACTTATCCGCAAGAAACTTGTATTTATTAACCGTTCTTCAAAAAAATATAGTTTCTCCTTACTTTCAAATACTAGCTGGTCTGTGTATAAAAATGTGAGGTTATCCACACTTTCTATATAGCAAACATCTTTCATATTGATAAAATGCGTTTCACCATGGTACGTACCCGGTAAATCAATATTCTTCTCTTCTACTAGATTAATCAATTGCTGAAGTTTACGATCATATGTTTTATAAGTCACTTCTATCATCGTTTCTTCAATATTGGCATCTTCTTCCAGTAATAATTTCATTCATACCCTTCTTTCAATCTGTTATAAACCTAGTTTACGTTTGCTAAATCCTAAAATCAACGCATTCCAAGCGAAGTGCATTGAATCAAATCTCAAATGCAAAAGAAGTATAAAAAAAACACCAACGCATAAATCGTTGATGTTTCATTTGATACCGGTGGCCGGGGTCGAACCGGCACGTCCGTAAGGACACAGGATTTTGAGTCCAGCGCGTCTGCCAATTCCGCCACACCGGCAAATCAATATAATATTTGCATGTCTTTCTAAAAGCGTGAAAGGCGGTAGTCGGATTTGAACCGGCGATCAAGCTTTTGCAGAGCCATGCCTTACCACTTGGCTATACCGCCATAAATAAAAAAACTGGGATAGCTGGATTCGAACCAACGCATGACAGAGTCAAAGTCTGTTGCCTTACCGCTTGGCTATATCCCAATAAAAAAGGGCGAGTGATGGGAATCGAACCCACGAGTGTCGGTGCCACAAACCGATGCGTTAACCACTTCGCCACACCCGCCAAAATAATAATATTAGTAAAAACAGGGACAGTAGGAATCGAACCCACAATGACGGTTTTGGAGACCGTAGTTATACCGTTTAACTATGTCCCTATCCAAGTAATATCCCATAGTTTAAAAAGATAAATGGAGGGAGAAGGATTTGAACCTTCGAACCCGAAGGAACGGATTTACAGTCCGCTGCGTTTGGCCACTTCGCTATCCCTCCGTATGGTCCGAGACAGATTTGAACTGCCGACACCTTGAGCTTCAATCAAGTGCTCTACCAACTGAGCTATCAGACCATATTAATAATATTTTAAACTAACGGTCCCGACGGGAATCGAACCCGCGATCTCCTCCGTGACAGGGAGGCGTGATAACCGCTACACTACGGGACCAAGTGTTTGTAAAACAAAATTCTAATGGAGAATGAGGGGCTCGAACCCCCGACATCCTGCTTGTAAGGCAGACGCTCTCCCAGCTGAGCTAATTCTCCTAGAATAATGACCCGTACGGGACTCGAACCCGTGTTACCGCCGTGAAAGGGCGGTGTCTTAACCGCTTGACCAACGGGCCATAAAATAATTTTTTACGGAGAGTAAGGGATTCGAACCCTCGAAACAGTTTCCTGTTTACACGATTTCCAATCGTGCTCCTTCGGCCTCTCGGACAACTCTCCAAGGCAAGGAACTCTACCAACTCCGCAAGTAGGACTCGAACCTACGACATCTTGATTAACAGTCAAGCGCTACTACCAACTGAGCTATTGCGGAATAATAATAATAATACTGCATGGCAACGTCCTAGTCTCACAGGGGGCAACCCCCAACTACATTCGGCGCTAAGAAGCTTAACTTCTGTGTTCGAGATGGGAACAGGTGTGT
>NZ_JBHYKZ010000013.1:0-20054 GCF_042741995.1 Aerococcus sp. NPDC058936
TAACTTTATGATAATGGAGATTCCTCTTTTTTTGTAAAAAAATATAGAACCAATGACTTTTTCAAGTCATCAGTCCTATATATTGTAGAGCCGGTTTTTTTCTTTTTAATCCGTAATATTTTTGGTAAACTTATTAGTAATTATACGGAAAAAATATTGGACGGGAGGTTTGCTTATGATCGAGGGAGAAGTAGCACCGGCAAAGATCAACCTTGCTCAAGATATATTATTTCGTCGCTCAGACAATTACCATGAAGTAGCTATGGTGATGGCGTCAATCGATTTGTCAGATTACTTAACTTTTGAGTTAATCCCAGAAGACAAGATTATCGTTGAGACAAGTCGCGCCTTTTTGCCAGAAGATAACCGCAACCATGCCTACCAAGCGGCCCAACTCATGAAAAAAGTGGGCAATATCAAGACGGGTGTTCATATCTCGATTGAAAAGCGGATTCCTGTCGCAGCAGGCTTGGGCGGCGGGTCAACAGACGCAGCAGCAGTCTTTCGTAAACTCAACACCCTATGGGATATGAACTTACCTTTGAAAGACTTGCAGGCGTTGGCTAACCAGGTTGGGTCAGATGTGGCTTATTCGATTGCGGGCGGCACGGCTTTGGTAGAAGGTCGCGGGGAAAAAATCCGCCAAATTCAACCAGCACCTAAATGTTGGATTATTCTAGCTAAGCCAGCTATCTCCGTTTCAACACGAAAAATTTTCAACCAACTAGACGTTGAACGATTGAACTATGAACCCAATGCGCCAAAAGTACTGGCAGCCCTAGAGTCAGAGTCTTATGAAGACCTCATGGCAGCAATTGGGAATTCCTTGGAACCGGTGACTTTTAGCCAGCACCCTAAATTGGCCAAGTTGAAACAGCAGATGCTCGATTTTGGTGCAGACGGGGTCACGATGTCTGGGTCAGGGCCAACGATTATTGGCTTTACCCAGGTTTACAGCCGTGGTCAACGGATTTATAACGCCTTAAGAGGTTTTTGCCAAGAAGTTTATATGGTACGTGTGATGCCTGAAATAAATGAAGCATTCAAAGATAAATAAATATTAGGGGAAGGGTCGAGCGAAAACTCGACCTTTTTTACTTGCTAGCTTTTTGTAAGTATGCTATATTAGCTTTTGTCAAATCGTATCGGTTACGATTTAATGAAGAAGTATTCATATATATAGTAATTTTTAGAAGGAGAAAAGTGTGAATAAATTTAAACGATTTTTAGGGCTGCTAGCTTTATCAGCCACCGCCTTTTTGGCAGCATGTGGCAATGAGGCGTCGACATCGAATGATAATAACAGCTTACAGATTGTAACAACTTTTTATCCTATGCAGGCTTTAACCAATGCTGTGGTTGGAGATAGTGCTAAGGTAACGGTTATGATGGAGAATGCGGATGCCCATGAATATGAGCCGAGTGCGCAAGATATCGTGACTTTAAATGAAGCAGATGTTTTTGTGTATAACAGCGAAGACATGGAAACATTCGTACCAACTTTATTAGAATCGATTGATAACCCAGACTTAGTCATTATTGAAGCTGTTTCAGAAGTAGAATTGATCGACGGCGACGTGGAAACAGTCGGAGAAACGACTGAAGAACATGTAGATGAGGAAACTGACGCTGAAAGTCAAGAAGACCATGACCATGAGGGCCACAGCCACGAAACGGACCCACATACCTGGTTAGACCCGGTCAACGCGGTCACTCAAGCACAGACAATCGCCAATGCATTAACGGAAGCAGATTCTGAAAATGCTGAAATCTACCAAGAAAATGCCGGACAATTCGCCAGCGATATGATGGCTGTCCATGAAGAATATGCGCGTATTTTTGAAGCTGCAGAAACAAAAACCTTCTTAACACAACATGCGGCCTTTGGTTATTTAGCCAATCGATATGGTTTACATCAAGTAGCAGTTACAGGGGTAACTGAGTCAGCTGAACCATCGCCTAAACGCATTGCGGAAATCGTTTCATATATGGAAGAAAACAATATATCTGTTATCTATGGGCAGAAGGGCGGAGCTACTGAAATTGCCACAACAATTGCCTCAGAAGTGGGCGGTACAGTAGGTGAATTACAGTCAATGGAGAGTGTTGATACCAATCAATATCCAGCTGACGGTGACGGCTTTATCGCTATTGTGAAGGCCAACTTAGAAAGTTTAGCTGAAGGCATTCAATAGACAGTTTAACCACAAAGAAATGGAGGGATACCATGCACTACATAGAGGTGAAAGATTTAGGCTTTTCATGGGACAACGAACCCGTATTAAATGACATTTCCTTTACCGTAAACCAGGGTGAATTTGTCATCCTCACTGGGGAGAACGGCGCCGCCAAATCAACCTTATTACGCAATATACTTGGCCTTTTATCACCTGATCAAGGGTCTGCTATAATTTCTAAAACCAATGCCTCTGGTCAAAAATTACAAATTGGCTATGTGCCGCAAACTTTGAACAGCTTTAATGCTGGTTTTCCAAGTACGGTCTATGAATTTGTGGCTTCTGGTCGTTTCCAACAAGATCGTTGGTTTAAAAAGCTGGATGAAAACGATAAATTACACATCGAAAGGGCTTTAAAATCAATCGGTATGGAAGAACAACGAAATAAAAAAATCGGGGACCTTTCTGGTGGACAGAAGCAACGAGTAGGTTTAGCACGCGTCTTTGCGACCGATCCAGATTTATTTATTTTAGATGAGCCGACAACAGGGATGGATAAGAATTCCCGTGCGGCGTTTTATGACCTATTACGTCACAACACCGAAAAACATGGGAAAGCTATTTTGATGGTAACCCATGACGACAATATTATAGATGAATACTATGACAAACGTGTGCATTTAGTAAGAAAGGAGAATTCGCCGTGGAGATGTTTCAGTATGAGTTCATGGGACGGGCATTCATAGCCGCAACCACCATTTCATTTATTTCCCCAATCCTGGGTTTACTATTAATTATGCGTAAGCAATCATTAATGGCGGATACCTTAGCCCATATCTCATTAGCCGGAGTGGCTTTCGGTTATTTATTAGGGGTCGAGCCAACTATTACAACCATCTTGTTCGTAGCGGCAGCAGCCTTAATCTTAGAATACTTGCGGGTCGTTTACGCTAACTATTCAGATATATCGGTTGCTATGATGATGTCTGGTGGGATGGCCTTAGCCTTACTATTATTAAACCAAGTAGATTCTGCGGCCTCTATTAACGCCTACCTATTTGGTTCCATCGTCACCGTTTCGTCATTACAAGTCTATATTTTGATTGGACTAGCGGTATTTATTGTAGCTAGCTATTTAATTTTCAAACGACCTTTATACCTCATTTCATTTGACGAAGACACCGCCTATACGGCAGGTTTGCCAGTTCGAATGATTTCAGTCGTTTTTTCAATTATTACGGGTATGGCCATTGCCTTAATCATGCCAATTGCGGGGTCACTACTGGTATCAGCGATTATCGTTATGCCAGCAGCTATTGCACTACGACTAGTGAAAAACTTTGATTCAGTCATTATCGTCGGTGTGATTATTGCTATGTTTGGGATGTTTGCTGGGTTGACAACGTCTTATTATTTAGACACACCACCAGGTGCAACAATCGTCGCCATCTTTGTTTTATTATTCATTATCGAAAGTGGTTTTCTTAAAATCACCAAAGGCTAATTACGAATGTTTAGGAAATGAGTCAGTTTTTTCGAGAATTGGCTCATTTTTATGTCGTTTACAAAAAATAAACGAACATTATTTCAAATAAACCTTTCAAATTGACTAATTTCAATATATAATAAATATCAATACAGAACATTTGAAAGGTTGGACTATATGAAAATCAAACGTAGCCCGCGACTAGTGGACATGACGCAATATTTATTATCACACCCACATAAGCTAGTGTCTTTAACGTTTTTTGTGTCACGTTATGAATCAGCGAAATCATCCATTTCTGAAGATTTGACGATTTTAAAAGAACAATTTGAATTAAGTGGATTTGGGAGAATCGAAACTGTAGCTGGAGCTGCTGGTGGCGTCATCTATATTCCAACAATGTCAAAAGAAGACGCGATTGTTGAAGTTGAAAATCTAATTTACCAATTAGAAGCTGCCGACGACCGGATTCTACCAGGTGGATACTTCTACCTAACTGATTTATTAAGTGACCCAGATCAGTTACGCAAAATAGGTAAAATCATTGCAAGCTATTATGCAGAATCAAAAGCAACAGCTATCATGACGATTGCAACGAAAGGTGTGCCAATCGCACAAATGGTTGCACTATACTTGAACATTCCATTCGTTATTGTGCGTCGTGACTCAAAAGTAACTGAAGGCTCAACAGTCTCTATCAACTACGCAACTAAGGGAACTACCCGTGTAGAGAAAATGGAACTGACGAAATCTTCACTACCCCAAGGCTCACACGTATTAGTCATCGATGACTTCCTAAACGGTGGGGGAACCATCACAGGGATGAACTCAATGTTAAAAGAATTCAACTCAACATGTGCAGGGATTGCTGTATTATGTGAATCAGATACACCAGACCGCGAAATCGACTTTGATTACCAATCATTGATTAAAGTGCAAAAAGGTCCTTCATTTGCCAAAGGATTCGAATTAACACTTGGTACAATGTTTAAAGATTAATGACAATTGCAAGAGACCTGTAAACCATTGTTAAAACAAGGATTACAGGTTTTTTTCTGGCTATCTTAATAGGAATTAAAAGTCCAAATACCATTCCATTTTGTGAAATATATGTAATATTCTATATTTTAGCTATTCAAAATGATAGACTATTTTATTATGAGCATTAATATTTCAATTTGGAAAGGTAAGTGGAGATGAAAGAACGACAACAAAACTTTGAATTGCTTCGAATTATTGCGATGTTTATGATTGTTATTTTTCATGCCATCACTTACTGCGTAATAGAGTATGAACTACCCATAACGGGGTTGAATGATTTACTTTTAACAGTTCTACGATCGATAATATATGTTTGTGTAAATGTTTTTATTCTTATAACGGGGTATTTCTCAGTTAATACAAAACAATTAAAACTTAGAAAAGTAGTAAATACAGGATTGATGCCTGGATTCTTTTCAGCAATATTACTTACAATGTTAATGGTAGTTGATATCGAAGAATTTAATTTTTTGCAGATTATAGGGAAGCTGCTTGCCACATTTAGGGGAGAGTACTGGTTTATATCAAATTACTTTGCCTTGTACCTATTCATTCCCTTCTTAAATAAAATTGTCCATAGGGTAAGTAAAAAAGAGTTTCAGCATTTTTTATTCTTATCAGTGCTTATAGGCGTAATTTGGCCATTTTTTGTAACTGATGAAAATATAATTTCTTTTAATTCAGGTTTCTCATTGATATTCTTTATCTTACTTTACTTTGTAGGAGCCTATATACGGCTATATGGTGCGTTAGTAAAAGATTTTTCAAGAAATTACTATTTGATTGGATATATATTGTTAGCTGTTGTAACAGGGGTGCTCCAATATACTATTCCAAATACAGACTTCTTGAACTATAATGGCCCTTTTGAGTTCACAATGTCCTACTTACTGTTTATGTATATTAGTAAAATTAAAGTGAAATCAGTCAGTGTGAATAATATTGCAGCATATACATTGGGGGTATACTTAGTCCATGAACAAAGAGAAATGCGTCAATTAATATGGGGTCTACCGATAATACATCGTATGATTCAGTGGTCACCTATTACCTTCATTCTGGCTATTATCCTTGTATCATTAATAATATTTACCATTTGTTGGATAATTAGCTTTATATTTATCAATATATTTGAACGGTTAGAAAACTTGATTTATAGATGGTTTAATAATGTTAAGCTAATAAACTAATTAGGTAATTAAATATTTGCTTGAAATGATCGAGACTATTACAGTTCTTAGTAAATAGTCTCGATCATTTTTATGGAATAAATATTTTTCAGTTAATTGATAAATAGTGGAGAATAGCGCATCTTTTACCTTTCTTAATTTTCAATAAATTAAAAATAAGCTATAATGAAAGTTGAGTATATAAAATTTTAAAAATAGGGTAAATAGATAATAAACCGTTGATTTGAATAGGAGAAAGTTAGTTTGGAAAATAAAAAAATTTTAAATTCGTTCATATTAATAACAGCAGTAACGTTATTAAGTGCATGTAGCCAATTCACAACAGAAGATCCAGATAATCCGATTGATAGTGAATCGGCAGAAAATGTTTCGGACACGAAGACTCAAGCGAATCCTAGAACGTACATGGCCATTAATGAAGATAACACTTTTGAAACTATAAATCCTACACAGTTTGAAACCTTAGAGGAATTGAAAGTTGGTTCAATGATATACGAGGGTTTATATAGGTATGATGAAGAGGGACGAGTTCAAGAAGGTGTAATTGATGGAGACTTTGAACAAGTAAACGATAATACCATTCGAGTGAAAATTAAATCGGATGCGAATTGGTCGGATGGGGAACCAGTAAAAGCAAGTGATTTTATTCTGTCTTGGCAATCTTTAGTGAACCCGAAAAATCAAAATTATTATTCAGACTTATTAAATAATACAGTAGTTAATGCCAAAGAAATTTCGAATGGTGAGCTAGAAGCAAGTGAACTAGGTGTTCAGGCGATAGATGACAAGACTATCGAAATAAAACTAGTAGATTCAATGGGGAACTTTGAATCTCTATCTACTTTATTTGCTTTTCCAGCGTTATCACCATTACCAAGTCATCAATTACGCTTACAAGAAGTAGCCGATTTTGGACTAAAATCTGCAGACGCAGTTACCAATGGACCCTATACGATTGCTTCTTGGACTACAAACTGGCAAACATGGACATATTCAAAAAATTATGAATATTGGAATGAATCAAAATACGACCCTACCCAAATTTCAGTTCAAGTGACGACTTCTAATGAAGAAGCACAGTTTCTATTAGAAAATCAGTATTTGGATATTGCTAATGTAAAATCTAATGAGGCTCTAAATCAGTCGCTATTTTTACAATTTAATAATTATCGAACCGATTTAGAAACTGAGACACCATTTGCAGATGAACGAGTGCGCGAAGCAATTGTGAAGAGTTTGAATTTGGAAGATATAATCGAAAGCACTTCTTTAGACGCGCTAAGTATTTCAGACACTATTTTCCCAGGTGTATCTAGTGATGCAGAGGAATCAAGTTATGATCAAGAAACAGCAAATAGTCTGATCGCTGAATACCTAGCAGAGAATGACCTTGAAGCCATCGAGTTTGAATTATTGTACACTGATAGTGAAATGAACAGCTTAATTGCAACCGAAATTCAAAATCAAGTGAATCAAAATCTTGATGGTGTTAGCCTTAATACTAGAGAGCTAACAACAGCTCAGGCTAAGGAAGCAGTATCTGAACAAAATTACGATTTTAGTTTGATGAATAGAGCAAGTACGGAAACTGAAGATGAACTTGTGTATATTAACCAGTTTATGAGTAATAATTCAGCAAATAATACAGGCTTTTCAAATGAAGCCTTCGATGAAGTTATCGAAGGCATTAGTTTTGCCAAAACATCTGATCAGAGTGCACTAGAAGAGGCAGAAAGCATTTTAATTCAAAATTATGTTGTAGCTCCTTTATACCAAACAGGTGAAGAAACGTTGTTTGGAGAAGCTGTTCAAGGCGTGAATGGCCATAGACTGTCCCCGTTCAATGATTTTTCAAGTATTACGTTTGAACCAGGGGAATATACAATTCCGAAGAAAATTGAAGAAGTGGAGGAATAATGATGAATCCAAATGTTAATATTTTAGCGATTATCCCAGCTAGAGGTGGTTCAAAGGGTATTCCTCGCAAAAATGTATTATTACTTTCGGGACAACCCTTGATCAGTTATGCTATTCGAAATGCGAAAAGTAGTGATTTCCAAATGGATGTTGCCGTATCTACAGATGATCAAGAAATTACGAATGTTTCAAAGCAATTCGGTGCAGAGGTAATTAGGAGAAATAAAAAATTAGCAAGCGATGAAGTTACATTAGATCCAGTAATATTTGATGCAGTACAACAAATGGAAAATAAAACTGGAAAAACATACGATTATGTAATTACTTTACAACCAACTTCTCCATTATTAAGTGCAGATACTCTAGACTCAGCAATTCAAAAAATGCTGAATGATGAAACTATAGATACATTGATTTCCGCAGTGAATGACCCGCACTTATCGTGGACAACTAAAGAAGTAAAAGGCGTTGCTACTGTTTTACCGAATTATGAAGCACGTTTAAATCGTCAATATCTACCAAAGAATTTCGTTGAAACAGGAGCATTTGTAATTACAAAACGTCACTTTGTTAAGCCAGATACTAGATTTGGTCAAAATATATCCGTATATGAAGTGCCAGCCAGCGAATCAACGGATATAGATACAAAACAAGACTGGTGGGTTGCAGAAAAGCAACTATCCAAAAAGAATATACTTATCAGAGTAGAAGGATATTCAGAAATAGGGCTTGGCCATGTATATCGGGGACTTTCCTTAGCGTATAGTTTGATAGATCATAATGTAACTTTTGTAACCAGTTCTAAGTCAGACCTAGCAATAAAAAAACTAGAAGACAGTTTTATTAAATATGAAGTTATGCAAGAAGAGCATCAATTAGAAGATATCATTGCTAAATACAATGTTGATATTGTGATTAATGACATTTTGAATACGTCTATTTCTTATATGGAGTACTTGAGTCAGTTGTCAGTTCGAGTAGTTAATTTTGAAGATGTTGGACCAGGATCGGCGCTTGCTGATGCTGTAATTAACGACTTATACGCCCCGCAAAATACTGATAGTAAATATTATTGGGGTAGTAAGTATTATTTATTAAGAGATGAATTTTTAATTTCGAAACCATCTGAATTTAATGAAGAAGTTAATAATATCTTTGTTATATTTGGAGGAGTAGATCCTAGTAACTTGACGCAAAAAGTTTTAGCTGCCTTTGAACAAATAAGTACGAATGAAGATGTAGAATTTACAGTAGTTGTGGGACCAGGTTATGCTGAATTTGAGAAAATACAAAATATTGCAAAAAATTCTGCGCTAAACATAAGTGTTTTTAAAGATGTGAATAACATGGCTGAAATGATGAAGAGAAGTGATATAGCAATTTCCTCGCAAGGTAGAACTATGTTAGAATTAGCGAGCATGAATGTTCCGACGATTTTAATGGCACAAAATGAGCGTGAACTCACGCATGAATTCGGATATCTTTCAAATGGTTTCATCAACTTAGGTTTAGGAGAGGCTATTGACTCAAGTTCAATTGCATTGACCTTGGAGTGGTTGATGAATACACCACAGATACGCCGTCAAATGCATAATCAAATGCAAAAGAAAGACCTTAGAAATGGATTCAACCGAGTGAAATCGATTATTTTAGGAGATGAATAGATTATGGATATTTTTGAAAAGATTAAAACACAAGGGTACTATGTTATTGGTGAAATCGGTGTGAATTATTATGATATTGCCACCCAAAATAATATAACACCTATGGAAGCAGCTAAGTTAATGATTGATAAAGCTAAAGAATCTGGGATGGATGCTGTAAAGTTTCAAACTTATAAAGCAGAGACAATTGCATCGAAATTTTCCCCATCTTATTGGGATACAACTGAGGAGAGTACAACATCACAATACGAATTATTTAGGAAGTTTGATTCGTTTGGATTTAATGAGTACAAAGAGATTTCAGAATATTGTCAATCAGTAGGTATAGACTTCTTTTCAACAGCCTTTGATTTCGAATCTGCGGACTACTTGAACGAATTAATGCCGATATACAAAATTTCTTCATCAGATTTGTCAAACTTACCATTTATTGAACATCAAGCTAAAAAAGGTAAACCTGTACTTATTTCTACAGGAGCATCAACATTAGATGAAATTCACGCAGCTATTGAAACAATTGAAAAAACAGGTAATACTGATATTGTTATTTTACATTGTGTTTTAGAATACCCAACGCCATATGAGCATGCTAATTTAGATGTAATTGAAACATTGAAAGAAGCGTTTCCGCAATATGTTATTGGATATTCAGATCACACAAAACCAGATGCGAATATGGATGTAGTCAAGACTGCAGTTGCTTTGGGTGCACCTGTAATTGAAAAACACTATACACTAGACAAAAATTTGCCAGGAAATGACCACTATCATGCGATGGATCCTGATGATATGGCTAAATTAAAAGAAGGTTTGGAGTTCCAAATTAGTATCCGTGGTAACAAGGAAATTGATTTAGAATCACAAAATGCAGCGCGTCATAATGCAAGGCGTTCAATTGTTTTAACTCAAGATGTTACAGCGGGAACTGTTTTAACTAGAGAAATGTTAACTTTTAAACGACCAGGTACTGGAATTTCACCTGCAGAAGTCGAAAATGTTATTGGTAAACGGGTAAAAGAAAATATCCAAGAAGATACAACTCTAACAAGTGAAATGTTAGAAGGGTAATATTATTACCCTCGCGCAATTTTTGAGTTGAAATTAAAAAATTTTGAATTAACCCAATTTTGGGTGGGGCATTTGGGGTATTTAAACAATATTTTTAACATTGTTTAAATATCCCTTGTTGATTTTATTAATATAATATACTAATTTTATACTGATTTTAAAAAGTGAGGAGGGATAATTTGGATAATATATTTGTAGTATGGACACCACTTCATGTGATGAATGTTCTAAACTTAATTGTTAATCATTTAGAAGGTAAGAGCAATGAAATAATTATTCTAAATGACCTACCTAAAGCTGATAGGTATAAAGAAGTATTATCGTTAGTATATCCAAATTTAAATGTAACTATAGCGGATGCGCAAAGAATGAAGCATGAGAATGTTATAAAGAAGAACTATTATCTTTTAAGTAATCGAGACATGTTTAATCAAAAAGAGTATCAAAATTTATATATTCCTGGGGATACATTTTTTACGAGGTTATTATTTTCTATAGGTAAAAAGAAGAATCCTCGTATGAAATTGAATTATTTTGAAGATGGTATAGGCGCATATATCTATGCAGATATCATTAATGAGGTAAATGTTTTTGATACACTTCAACGTAAATTGAATCCTCACTCAATTTTTAACTATTCATTTGACACTGCTTTTGTGTATCATCCGCAACACGCAGATCAGACTAAATTTAAGGAAATACAAAAAATTGCCGCAATGGACGATACCAATCCGAGCATGGCTTATATTAAAAAAGTTTTCGATATGGTTTATGAAAGAGAAAATATTCACATTAAAAAATCGACTATTGTATACTTTGATCAGCCATTTTGGCAAGATGGTTCGGGTATTTGTGAAAAAGAAGTTTTTGAAAAGTTTCTACAAATAATTGATAGGGAAGATACAGACATTCTTATAAAAATGCATCCACGCTCTGAAGAAGGAAAGTATCAAGATGTGGATATCCTACAAACGGAATTACCGTGGGAAATATTTATGTTACTTAATCAAAATTTGCTTATTATTCCTGTGGGTATAAATTCAACAGCGATATTTTCACCAACTTTAATTTTTGGAGCACAGCAACCAGCTATTTTACTCGCTTCATGGTTAAAGAATACGCCAGTAACAAATCTAACTGAGAAAAGTATTAAAATTTTGAACAATACGATTGGATTGGTAGAGAATTTATCTATAGATTCTATATATTTACCACAAGATACCAATCAATTACTAAATAGTATTGATAATACTATTAAAATGATGGAGGAAGAGCATGAAATCGAAACTTAATGACCTTGGGAAGATAGTAGGAAATCCTTTTATTTTTAGGATTGTAGCGTTAGTTGTATATATACTACAAAACGTTCCAAGTGATTTAGATATTGAAAATATTCCTATGAAAATAATATTCGTTTGGGGAATCTTGTTGATAATTCATGATTTCTTCACGAAGCGATTAATGTTTAAGCAACCATTATCACCAATCATAGTCGCGATATTAGTATCATTTTTCATATCCGTAATGCTGAACTTTTCATATCAATTTCCAAATAACGCTATTAACTGGGTATATCTAGCACATACATTTTTATTGATTTATCCATACGATGCAAGTATAGACAATGAAACAACACAAAAATGGGTAAAGCGATTTAATGATACATTGATTGGAATCATTGCCTTTCTATCTGCTGGCTCTTTGCTATTGTACGTTTTTAATATCCAGTATTGGGTTATAGATGGAACCGGTACGCATTGGTTACGCCAAGGTTTCATGGAAAATAGATTATTTGGACTATACACTAGTCCGAACTTCGGATCAATGTTAGGTTTCTTCTCTATCGTAGCAATTTTGATGAATAATATCATTAAAAGAGGTAAGTGGGATAAATTTCAAAAGTTCTACATTGTTAATATTGTTATTCAATATTTATATTATATTCTGGCTAATTCTAGAGGTACAACTTTAGGACTTGTGAGTTTTGGAATGTTTGCACTTATTTATTTTGTAATTAAAGGCTTGCAAACAAAGACATTACGAAATCCTGGAAAGAGAATTGCAAAACTAGTATTAGTGCTATTTTTGGCAACTTCAGTGACAAGTACAGTTGAAAGAGGATTAAGCTATGTACCAAGTGTTGTTGAGAATGGAATTGTCTTAATTACGGGGAAGAATCCCAGTGAAGACAGTGCATATGGAACATCAGGTACTAAAAGTTCTGGAGGAATTACCCCTATCGAGATAAATAGGAATGATGGTGATTCTGAGGTTTCAGCGGGGCGCTTTACAATTTGGACAGCGGGGATTAAAGCCATGCTTCAAAAACCATTGTTCGGTCTGGCAGATGCGGATATCTACAGAGGGCTTAGCGCATATGAAACAACGAACCAAATTGACTTAAGTCAACTAGATCAAATTGACCGCAAGGAATTAAGACGAGCGCAAGGTAATATGCATAATTCATATGTATCTATACTGGTATATTCTGGGTTAGTAGGATTTGTATTAATCGCTATTTTCGCGGTTAGTTTCATGTTCGGTCATCTTAAAACAATCTTCGAAACTAAATTTAATTTGAGTAATGCTAATAACCAAATTTACTTATTAATTGTTTTGGCATTGTTATCTACTCTTGTGACCAACTTAGTAGAAACACATATTATTTTTGCTAATAGAAATTCTATCGGACTTATTTTTTGGGTTTGGGCTGGTTTCCTTAATTACTTAAAAGAAACTGGAGAACCTAAAACTATAAAAGAAGGAGGGCTGAACAAATGGTTGAAAAATTTAGTGTCTTAATGTCTGTGTATAAAAACGAAAAACCTGATTATTTAAAAGCTACCTTGAAAAGTTTGGAGAAACAAACACTGTTGGCTAATGAATACGTGATTGTATGTGATGGTCCTTTAACAGCTGAGTTAGATTCAGTAATAGATGAATTTCAACAAAAACATGAAGCACAAACTTCTGTACATCGATTTTCTGAAAATAGGGGTCTTGGTCATAGTTTAGCTGACGGGGTTAAATTAGCTAAACATGAGTGGATCGCACGGATGGATACGGATGATATTGCGGTTCAAAATCGATTCGAACTACAGATGAATGAAATACAAAAGAATGTAAATCTTCAGATTATAGGCGGACAAATTAGTGAATTTGAAGATGAACCTTCAAATACTGTCTCAATGAGAAAAGTACCAATTACTCATCAAGAAATTTTAGAATTTGCAAAGCAACGTAATCCATTTAACCATATGACTGTGATGTATAAAAAATCAGCTGTATTAGCTGCTGGCAACTATTTGCCGTTACAAGGATATGAGGATTATTACCTTTGGGTTCGAATGTTAGTAAATGGCGCCGAAGCCTATAATCTTGAAAATGTTTTAGTGTATGCTAGAGCAGGTGAAGATATGTTCAAGCGTCGAGGTGGATTCAATTATTATAGATACTCAGTTAAGGCATATAATACAATCTATAGAGTTGGCCTAGCAACGCCTAAAGATTGGCTTGTACGTAATGGTGGACAACTATTAGTTAATTTACTACCTAATGATTTACGTGGGAAATTCTACAAAAAAATATTAAGAAAGTAGGCTTACAATGTTAGTGTCAGTGATAATACCGGCCTATAATGTTGAGAAAACATTAGAGCGAGCCGTTAAAAGTGTTATGCTACAAACTTATCGAGAATTAGAAATTCTCATAGTTGATGATGGTTCACCAGATAATTCAGGGTTAATTGCTGATAGATTGGCTGGAGAGGATTCGCGAATTCGTGTGATTCACCAAGTCAATGGAGGGTTATCTGCAGCCCGCAACACAGGGATTGAAGAAGCAAAAGGGGACTATATTGCTTTTCTAGATTCTGATGACGAATTTGAACTTGATATAATTGAAACTTTTATTTCTTATTATGAACAACATCAAATGGATTTATTTATCTTCAATATCGAACGTTTAAACTTACAAGGGACAACGTCCTTGCTTAAGAATGCAAAAAATGGCATATTCACAGATACCAAAGAAGCCTTAAATGCTATTTTTACACACAATGGCTTAGATTTTTATGCATGGAATAAAATCTACAAGGCTTCTTTATTCGATGAAATCCGTTACCCGGTAGGTAAATTGTATGAAGATACCAGAGTTTCTTATGAGACTGTAGTTAAAAGTCGAAAGATTGTTACTACTGATAAAGTCGGAATTAAATACTATGAAAATGATGAAAGTATAGTCGCTCAGTCTTTTAACCCTAAGCAGATGGATAATGTAACAGAGCGTTTAATCATTCATTCAGATATAAAATTAAACTATCCTAGTCTAGTGCCAGTTTCTTCTAAGAGGGTGATTGACGGTATATTATCAACAGCTTATAAACTAGCAACTGTTGATGAATTTAAGAATTATGCTGAATATGATCATAAATTAAAACAACTATTCAAAGATAATGTAGAAGATTTTCATAAATCCAAATATGTTGATTGGAAACGAATAGCGGCATTCCAATTATATTCTTTTAGTCCAAAACTTTATGCAAAAGTTTATCGATTGTATTTGAATAAGTAGAGAGAAGGTCATATGAAATGGCAGAAAATTCAGGTGGACAAGCTTTAAAAGCAGGTTCATGGTACGTATTTAGTAATTTTCTAATTAAAGGGGTAGGGATTTTTACTACGCCAATTATTACGAGATTAATCAATCCAACGGAATATGGTATTTATAATACATATAAATCTATGTTGGTCATCATGTCTATTATCGGAACACTTAATATATTAACCTCAATTGCAGTTGCTCGCTTTGAATATGAAGATGAAGAAGATTATAGTGCCTATATATCTTCAGTGGTTGGTTTATCAACTATATCAGTAACTGTGATATATTTAATTTCTAGATTATTGATACAGTTCTTCGGAAATCCCTTGGATATTCCAATGTTGCTAATTGATTTTATGTACTTCAATATTTTATTAACAAATACATTTGATGTGCTACAGACAAAACATCGGTCGCAATTAAAATATAAGCAATTTGTGTTCTTCTCGCTACTTGTTTCAATTGTGGCGCCAATACTTTCTATTATATTGGTTTCTTTACAAGATAGTAATAAATATATAGGTTATGTCCTCGGTACAAACCTTCCAATTATGATAATTGGTGTAGCTCTATACTATGTAATATTTAAGCAAGGGAAGACTTTCTACAATAAAGAGTACTGGAAATACGCTTTAAATATATCTGTCCCATTAATTCCGCATTCACTTTCAAATAATTTACTAAGTCAATCAGATAGAGTGTTAATTTCTACATATAGAAATGCAACTGAAGTAGGACTTTACAGTCTAGCATATTCATATTCTGCGATACTGATGACAATCTGGAACGCGCTTAACCAAGCTTGGGCGCCGTGGTTTTATGGAGAGATGAATAATGAGAATTATAAGTTAATTCAAAAAATTGTTAAACCATATACTGTCCTATTTTCCATGATGTTTATCGGTATGTTGGCGTTAGGACCAGAAGCACTGAAAGTTTTTGGTTCGGCAGAGTACCAAGATGGTGTTAGAGTAATTCCACCTGTTTTACTAGG
This sequence comes from Aerococcus sp. NPDC058936, assembly GCF_042741995.1. Lineage (NCBI taxonomy): Bacteria > Bacillati > Bacillota > Bacilli > Lactobacillales > Aerococcaceae > Aerococcus > Aerococcus sp. NPDC058936. The sequence continues at coordinate 16,140 of NZ_JBHYKZ010000013.1, forward strand.
TTTATATTTCCAGTTCTCATATTCACTATATGTAAATATAGAAATTTACCTCAAAAAAACCAAATATATTTCTATAGGAACAGTAATGGCGGCGGTACTAAATATAGTTCTGAATATCCTTGTAATCCCATCCTATGGATATATAGGAGCAGCGTATACTACATTAATTGGATACATTTTCCTGTATCTTGTACATTATTATATGTCTAATAAAATGTTAGAAGGTGCAGACGTTATTGGTAACAAATTCATTTTATTCTGGAGTTTGTTTATGGTTGCAATATCGTTTATCTTTAACTTTTTAACTGATTATTTAATCATAAGATATATTTTATTGGTCGTAATATTTGCGGTTATTCTCATGCTATTTAGAAAAGAGATTCCAGAAGTCATCAAATTAACTAAAAAAATTTTCAAACGGAAATAGTGGTGGATTATGTCGATAAAAAACGAAATTAAAAAAATGATTATACGTTACAGATTTGGCAAAGAAATTGATTATCATATGCCACTTTCAATACACGAAGAGGTAAACTTGCAAAATGTAAAATTTGGGAAATACTGCCAAGTAGCTCATCATGCGGAAATTGCCAATAGTTCTATAGGAGATCGTACATCTATAGGGCGATATACAAAAATTCAATCTGCCATTCTTGGGAAATTTTGTTCGATTTCTTGGAATGTAACTATAGGTGCCACTTCACACCCTTTGGATAGACTTTCTACACATGCCTTTTCATACCGAAAACAATTCGGTATAGTTGATCACGATATAGCAATCAAAAAAGACTCGGTTTTAATTGGAAATGATGTTTGGATTGGTTGCGATGTAGTTATCATGCCAGGGGTAACGATCGGCGATGGTGCCGTTATTGGTGCTGGAAGTATTGTTACCAAAGATGTGGAACCATATAGTATAATAGTAGGGAATCCCGGAAAAAAAATAAAAAATAGATTTTCAGTAGATATAATTGAGGAACTTCAAGAAATCCAATGGTGGGACTTTAAAGAAACAGACTTGAAGATGGCCTTACCGCTAATGCAGGAATCGTTAACAATGACGACGATACAACAACTAAAAAATATAAAATAGGTGATTACAATGAGTAAATATTATGTGGTTTTAACTGGTGCCCAAAAAAATGCGGGTGACTATTTAATTACAGAAAAGTGTAAGGAATTATTGAGACGGGAAAGACCGGAACATGAATTGATTCAGTTAGGAAGATGGGAATCATTAGACGATAAACTAGACCTAATCAATGGTGCAGATGCATTAATATTAATGGGTGGACCGGCTGTTTCTCCCGACTTCTATCCATCAATTTATAAATTAACGACAAACTTGGATGATATTAAAGTACCAATCGTACCTATGGCAGTTGGGTGGAATTCAAAAGCAGGTGATTTCCATGGTATGATGAACTTTACTTTCAATAATAAGAGTAAAGAGTTATTACGTCGATTTGCTACGAATGGTGTGGGTATCAGTGCAAGAGACTCATATACTGCATCAATTCTAAGACGAAATAACATACCTAATGTATATTTAACAGGATGTGCTTCATGGTATACACCTGAAAAATTCAATACATATATTGAGAATCCTACAATTAAGAAAATTGCAGTGACACCAGCACAACACCCTCGTTTTTCAAATATCTCAAAACAAATGATTGATTTAGTTGAAAAAACTTATCCTGGAGCTGAAATAATTTTAGCCTTCCACCGTGGTATAGGTGAGGTAGATGAGTTTACTAAAGAAGATGATGCAGCAAACACAACTGATTTAGCAGAATATGGTGCAGCAAAAGGAATGAACAGTATTGACTTAGCATACTCATTCGATAATTATCAAAAATACGATGACGTTGATCTACATATCGGATTTAGATTACACGCTCATTTGTACTTCCTATCAAATCGTAAACCAAGTATCCTCCTAAATGAGGACGGCCGTGGTAGAGCAATGTCTGAGACGATCGGATTAACTGGAATTGATACGTTTAAACGTACTATTCTCAAAAAACCATCGACAGCGGCTAACATAGTGCTTAATCGGGTTGGTACTGCGAAAAGATATTACCCAGATATTGATTATGAAGCAATTGAACAATTAGAACATTTGCTGAATACGCATAAAGAAAATGACTATAGACTAATGAATGGTGCTTTGAAAGTATTTGATGAAAACTATGCAGTGATGCAAGAATTTATCAAAGCATTGCCTTAGTTTAAATTACTAAAACGAATAATTTTTTTACCACAGTCTATAAAAGTGACTTCTCGGCTCATTTAGGCAGAGTTTCAAATTTATAGAAGTGGTTTTGGCCCCATAGCTCAGCGGATAGAGCACTCGTTTCCTAAACGAGGTGTCGGAAGTTCAATTCTTCTTGGGGTCATTTTTTGTACACATTTCTGTATGAAAAATTCAGTTTTCATTGGAGGGAAATATGCTAACAATTATCGTACCTTGCTATAACGAGGAAGAAACTATTCCCTTATTTTTTGAGGAAATAGAGAAACAAAGAGGAGTAATGAATGAAAAAGTAGAATATATCTTCGTAAATGATGGGTCAAAAGATCGAACGATAGCAAAAATTAAAGAACTAGTTCATCAACACATGAACGTTCATTTTATTGATTTTTCTAGAAATTTCGGAAAAGAAGCAGCTATGTTTGCTGGGTTACAAAAAGCAAGTGGTGATTTTGTAACGATTATGGATGCGGACCTACAAGACCCGCCTGAACTATTACCGCAAATGTTAATGATGCTAAATAATAATCCTGCACTTGATTGTGTGGGAACTAGAAGAATCGATAGGAATGGCGAGTCAGCCACTCGCTCATTTTTAGCGAAAACTTTCTACAAACTAATGGATAAAATTTCAGATGCGCAACTAGTTGATGGCGCACGCGATTTCCGAATGATGCGTAGACAAATGGTGGATGCAATTCTGACTCTTACTGAGTATAATCGTTTTTCGAAAGGTTTATTTACCTGGGTTGGGTTTAATACCGAATATCTAACCTACAACAATCGAGAACGAGTGGCTGGTGAGACTTCTTGGTCTTTTAAACAACTATTTCGCTATTCTGTTGAAGGTATAACAGACTTTTCAGATCTACCCTTATCAATTGCAACCTATATGGGTATGGTTTCATGTGTCATTGCTGTACTATCCATTATTGTTATCGTATTGAGAACCTTAATACTTGGTGATCCAACACAAGGTTGGCCATCGCTAGCTTCAATAATCTTATTATTAGGTGGTATCCAACTTCTGTGTATCGGTATTATTGGCAAATATGTGGGGAAAATCTATTTAGAAACAAAGAATCGACCCATTTATATTATTAAAGATACAGATTTAGATGTTTCGAATAAGTCAGATAAAGAAGAGAAATAAGGTGTATGATGCACAAGTTAATCTCTCAAATTATAAAGTTTGGGCTCGTGGGTATCATAGCGACTGTTCTCGATTTTCTGGTGTTAACATTATTGACAGAATTCCTTAGTGTCCATTATCTACTATCAGCAGCCATTTCGTTCACAGTGGCAACAGTATTTAATTATATCGCTTCAATGAAATATGTCTTCGATAGCCGTTATGAAAAAGGGCAAAAGCATCAAGAGTTATTCATTTTTGTAGTGCTATCCTTAATTGGACTTGGACTTAATCAGGTATTTATGTGGTTCTTTGTAGAAATTACAGTTTTGCATTATATTATTGCTAAAGTGTTGGCCACGATACTTGTTATGGCGTGGAATTTCATCTCAAGAAAAATTTGGTTGGAAAAATAACTTTTCTAATAATCTAGGCTCTACAATATATAGGACTGATGACTTGAAAAAGTCATTGGTTCTATATTTTTTTACAAAAAAAGAGGAATCTCCATTATCATAAAGTTAAC
>NZ_JBHYKZ010000014.1:0-5641 GCF_042741995.1 Aerococcus sp. NPDC058936
CACATAGCCCAGCATTAACAACACTTTGAGCTATTTAAGCACTATTACATATACAAATAATTGACGTTATGTGTATGCAAACTGACTAATATTAATTAGCAATAATAATTACACATAATCAGAATTAAATAGCCCCCAGCAATCACATGCTTGTATATGCTCCCCTAAACAAATCAGTTAGCATAAATATACTGACTAATGCTAAAAGCTCTTAAAACGCAAATATGAGCTTCTAACAGCGTGATGCAAAATCCCTAATAATCCCTAAGATTTGCTAAAGCTAACTAATGCTAACTATCAGAACACATATAAATACGTATGCACATAAATAAATGACAACTAAAATTTGTAGTATTTTGTAGTAATTACACAAAAAAAGGGCTAAGACTCAAGCATAATGCTAAAATCTTGCCCTTTTTATTTAGAAACTAATGTCAATACTGTCATAGACTTCATTGATATTTTCTTGCGTTATGCCTATATAGCGCAACGTTACTGATTGGCTTGAGTGATTAAATATCTGCATCAATAGCTCAATAGACGTGCCATTTTTATATGCTAAGTAGCCGAATGTCTTACGTAAGCTATGTGCTGAACACGTTATATTAATCATATCTCCAGCGTGTGCAATGATTTTAGATGCTCGTGAGCGTTTAATGTGTTCAGCTCTGTTACGTGAACTAAAGAACAAGTAATCATCATCACTAAGTTTGTTATTGCTTGCATAGATACTAATACTATTTACTAACTTACTGTTCAGCTTGATAGTCTTAGATTTGCCAGTTTTCTGCTCTTTCAATCGTCTTACTCCAGCTAATGACTCGCCAACTCTAGCGCTCAATACGTCTGATATACGTAATCCTGTATACAAGCAATACTCTAATAGTATTTGCTCTTTTGAGTAAGGCTCATATACGTCTAATAGCTCGTTAAGTGTCTTTCTGTCCTTAATTGCTTGTGCTTCATTCATGCTTTAAACACTCCTTAATTTGCTGAAAATAGTTGAATTAGTCTAGTTTGTAAAATGTTGATTTTATAGCACTATCTTGTACACATAAATTCTCATTATGTGTCCTTGAGATAATCTTAAAACAATAACGCTTTAAAGTCAACATTCTTATGTACACAAAATGAAATTGTGTGTACTTGTATATTTAAAACTTGAAACACCTTAGTAAAATCTTGGTATTAATTAAATAGCCTTACGAAAATCTTACGGTAGTTATTCAGCACATAGACACTCGCTAAGGCTCGTTTAACAAGTCCGACTAATAACAACTAATGCTAGCCACGCTAAGGCGTGCCATTATTAAACAAACAACACTCTATCCAGCATTAGACACTTCTTTAAAAACATAATTAAAGCTAACGCTAAAACACTCGCTAATGCTCGTGGCTTTATCAGTATTGAATAAGCACATAGATATACATGATTACAGCTAGCACGCTTTAAGGACAGCATAAACAGAAGATACACTTTAGCATTTAAGGACTAAGATTATGAAGCATACTCACAATATTCACGTCCTAAAGCACATCAGCATATAAATATACTCATGAACGCTTTAAAGCTCTTAAAACGCAAATATAAAGCTCTCATGACGTGTTAAAAGATAGATAGTGATAGTGCAAAATGTTGGAAAATGTAGGACAAAAAAGGGCTAGCATATTGCTCCAGCATGAAAGTAATAATAATAAGTAAGTGTAATATGTAATTGTTATAATGTTACGTATGCCCAACTATGAGTATGCCAAGGCTTTAACTATATGTATTATGTCTAAGCTATGCTTATGTATGTTTTATCGCTTTGCTCAAAACACTTAAGAGCGTACTATGCTTACGCATAGTGAATAGTAATAAGTTATTGTGTTACACTTCGTACATCAAAACGACCCTAATCCCTTGGGAGAGTAAGAAAAAGTAGACGTCACTTTTAATAACTTATAAGTTATTGTTTTAAGCATTAAAAAAGCCCTAAAGATTGCTCTTTAAGGCTAATTTTATTTGAATTCGCACAAACATTCATGTAGTATTGAGTTGCACATCAAATGATTAATAGTATTTGCTAAATGTATTTTCCCATTCTTTTCTTGAGATGAACTTTCTAACTTCTCCTTTCTTGAAAAACTTGGAAACACATTTTTCAAATGCATCTGTATCATCTGATTTTAAAAGAATTCCTTTATCGTTATCTTGATTACTTCCCAATAACACACGATATCGATTAGGATGACTCACAACTCTGTTAGTACTTTTAGTCTTTGCTAAATCAATCTTGTTTCTGCTAGTTATCTCAATTAGCTCAAGACTTTCTAGCTCGATAAGATATTTTAGCAATCGACTACGATTTGAACTGTTGCCCATTCTCGTCATTATCGAGTAAGGCATATAAAAGCTTGCATATTCATGTGAGCTTTTTTTATTGTTCGCATATCGTTTTGAGTGTACTAACATGCTGAACATCAATTTCTTCAAATGTAACTGTTTAATGCTTAATATCATCTCTATCTCATGCTTGTAAATACGTACATCTTTACGCTTAGTATTAAGCTTGTAGTCATGCTCATATGCTAATGTTACTAGTCGTTTGACTTCTTTAAGAGCATATTCTTGCGTTGTATCTGCTGATATTAATTCTCTATGAGATTCAAACGTATTCAGCATAATCGAATTAATAAACTCAATCGTCTCATCTTGTTCAAAGTCTTGTTCTTTAAAGAACATAGACGATAGCAACGTCATTCTGTGACGGCTACTTGCATAAGTCAGATGACCGTCTTCAATCACTTTTACAATCTCTCTTTCAAGCTCTATTACGCTCTTTGCTTGTAAGTTTATTTGAGATAACAAGCTCTCATACTCGTTTGCTTGCTTGACGTTTAAAATCGTCTCTACAATGTCATTCTGTTCGTCTTCTTTATCTCTAAAATCATTAATAACTAAATCTCTAAAATCAACTAATTTAATCGGCTCTATCTCTAGTAAGTATTCATAGCTTTCAGATTCGCTTAAGTGATAAATACGCTCTGCATCAATATCGAAATTACAGAAACACATAAACTTATTAGTCTTTCTGTGCTTAGAAAGTGGCAATTTCAATCCGTTTGAACTCGTTGGACGAAACTCAACTTCGTGCATTGTTAGCTCTAAACGCTCTAATAGCTCGTAATATAAAGACTTTAAGCCGTCTATCTGCATCACTTCGTCAAAAAATATAGATACGTGATAGCCTTTGTTTCCGCTGAATTCTACATGAATATCATCTAAATCAATTCCGTAATACTCGTGAATCTGCTTCACTAGTTGAATAGTTATGTACTCAGCGTGCTCCAAATTGTCTCGTACATCCACGTCAAACGTCACAAATTTGGTCAGCCCTTGTTTTCCTAACTTGATTCCGAATGTTCTATTCTGACTTAGATGCTGTTTAATATGCCAATCAGTTATAGCGCCTTTACGTGTCACGTAATTGCTCTTAAACTGCTCAAGATATTCTTGTCTGAACATAATAAATAAATCGTTGATTTTAGCGACTAGACTCTTTTCTAAGTCGCTATTCAAATGTATATCATCCTTTCTCTCTCTTAATCTCTGTCTTTAACGTAATCTACGCTTTCGACCCAAAGCTCTCTTCTGAACTCTCCTTTGCGTTATTTACGTTTCCATGCTTTCTCATCAGTATTGAACTCGTATTCAATTATTTTAACATTGTTTTTCAGCTCTTTAATAGATATTAAAATATTTTCGTTATCAGTCGTTAAATATCTTACATCAATATCATCTTCAAGCTTTTTAATAACATAATTACGTACTGCTCTCATGCTGAAAATAAATACTCTATTCGGCTGATAATAGATTAATATATCAGCTAATTCATTCTCATCAACTGCCCAGCCAGCTTTGCCGGATGATTTGCGATACTCAAACATTAAGCTATCGTATCTCTTACGTGTTATCTTCTCTTGTACGTAATACTTATTATTATCTTTAGTTAAAATGACGTCTACACCCTTAATTTGTAAGTATCGTTCACTTTGTGAGTTGTCATAGTCTAATATAGCACTCCCAGCGTTCCATACTTGCGAATAGAATAGATTAATAAGCTCTCTTGTGTCTTGATTGCTCTCTACTTCCAGCATAGCGTTAAAGTCCTTGTAATTGCGTTTATGTTTCTTTCTATACGTGTATATGACTTCACTAAAATCAAAAAATTCTAGTAAGTCATCATCAATATCAGCAAATAGCTCTCTATTCTCTCTTACAAATTGTTGTTGTTCTAATACATCTATCTCGATACTTAGCATTTAATAACGTTGTGAGCTTGTTACTCGTATATATGTATTGCTCCTTTTTTAGCTGAATTATCATAATTCATCACTCTCACTCTCTCTATCTTGAATATGTTTTCTTGCACAAAGTGTTAACTTTAATCTAAAAAAAGCTGATTAGTTTAACGTTACAATTTTTAATATTTACTTGAGTTAACAAACTCACTTCTCCTTTCTATCCTTTTAAATTTTCTTCTAAAAATCGCTCTACTTTGTTAAGTGTGTTATCAGTTAAATCAAGCTTTCCAGCTCTCCATTTTGCGAAATGAGAATAGTCTACTCCCATTTTCTTTGTTATCAGCTTCATCTGCGGTGCATAATACTGCTCATGAAACTTTGAATACATATCTCTTACTCTATTGTTTCTATCCTGCATAAATTCATCCCTTTCTTAAATGTGTCAAAAGTGCCTTTTTTAGTGTCCTTTTAATCCCTATTCGATTAGTGTTGTTAGTTAAAAAGTAAAGCTAGTACACGCAAATACTAGCTACTTTCTGATTTGTACAAACGTATCGAATAGAATAACTTAGAACAACTCTATTATATCAAATGGGATATTGCCCAATATTGATAAATTCAATCCTTAAAAAGGCTCGAATTTATTATTTATTAGAAAAAAGAAAGAATTTGATTAGAATTTAATGAGAGATTAAAACATAGCAATAATACTAGCATCCGGCGATACAACGTATATCATATACAGCACATACAAGAGATGCTAAGTAATGCTATTATTAATATATCAAACGTAAAGAAAGGGCGTATTAAAAATGGCACAGATAAATATACGAGTAACAGACGAACAAAAAGAACTTATTACTTCTAAAGCTAAGGATAGCAACAAATCAATCACTCAATATCTAATAGACAAAGCGCTTGATGATGACACTAGCAACGTAAATAATGCTGATAGCAATCGTATAATTGAAATACTTAATAATCAGCTTGCTGTCAAAGACGAGCAAATTAAAAGTAAAGACAATCAGCTATTAAACTTACAGCAAATGTTATACGTAAAAGAGAATAGAATGCTTGAATATGAGCAAGAAAAAGACGATAAACAGCATAAAAGTTGGTGGAAATTTTGGGCTACTGACAAAGACTAAATATGCTCTTACACGTCTATATTTGCTCTCTAAGACGTTCTACACAATTACATGCATAAATAGACGTGATTGAACATTAAACGCTGTCTACGCTCTGTTATTTAATAAATACACATAGCCCAGCATTAACAACACTTTGAGCTATTTAAGCACTATTACATATACAAATAATTGACGTTATGTGTATGCAAACTGACTAATATTAA
>NZ_JBHYKZ010000015.1:0-3856 GCF_042741995.1 Aerococcus sp. NPDC058936
AATTGATCCATCATCATTTAGATTTATAGGATGAATATCTAAATACCCATATTCTTCATGCTTGAGTTCCATACGTGAAGGCATCCAATCAACTTCTATTTTGTATCCGATATCTTCTAATTTTTGTATAACTTTTTGAGTGTGTTGAGCGTCAAAATCTATATCTATATCTCTGTGTTCTCTTTGTTGTTTTCCAGTTAATACATCTACCCCCCAGCCACCATCTAACCAATAAGTTACTTTCATGTGTTCAAATAAATCTAAAATATAAAATAAATCTTTTTCTGTTACATTATTATTTTTCATTTTATCCCTCCTAACTTGGGAATTTGAAACGAGTTGAAAACGAGTTTCTTCTTGTCTTGATACTATATAGAAACAACTACATTTTTATAATAACTAAATAAATGCTGATATAACAGTGTTTTTAGATGTTTTTTGTTAAAAAAGGTTGAAAACAAAAAACTCTGGGGGAGATTTTGAAAAAAATCGACCAACTTCTGGGGGGTACTACGACCCCCCTTTTAAGTGCCGAGTGCCAAATTCATTTTTTTTGATGCTTTATCCTTACTTGCTCAAGGGTTTTGCCTTGGCGAGAAGTGAGCGAGAAATTGGCGAGAAATTGGCGAGAAATTGGCACAAAATAAAATATTACATTATTTAAATTGTTATAAATAAAATAATATGTTATTTTATTTATGAGGTGATTATAGTGTCTGAAAAATCTGAAAAAAAAGAAAATATTAATGTTATAGTTCCTGCATCGTTAAAACAGCGTATATCTGAAAAAGCGGAATCTTTAGGGATGTCTCTGTCGTCATATATTCGTTTTGTAGTGATTAAAGATTTAGAAAAATAAAAAAAAGCCCTGCTAGAAAAAGCAAGGGCTCATAAGATTTGATATTCTTTGAATTCGCAATTTAAGTTTATCAAATTTTCCCTTGTTTTCCTAGTATGGTAACTAGGAAGGTGTAATTTTTATGGCAAAAGATAAAGCAAGATATTTTACATTTTTGTTGTATCCAGAAAGTATTCCGAATGATTGGGAAATGAGATTAGAGTCGATTGGAGTTCCAATTGCAATTAGCCCATTACATGATAAAGATAAAAGTGATGTAGAAGGACAAGAGTATAAAAAAGCACATTACCATGTGATTTATGTTGCTAAAAATCCTGTAACAGCAGATAGTGTTCGTTTTAAAATTAAAGGTCTTTTAGGTGATAAGAGTGTTGCTTTAGTGAAAATTATTGTTACAAGTATTGAAAATATGTATTTGTATTTAACGCATGAATCTAAGGATGCTTTAGCAAAAAGTAAATATAAGTATAGTCGTAAAGATATTAAGTTAATTAATAATTTTGATATCGATCGTTATATAACGTTAGATGTTGAAGATAAAGATGATATGTTGAATGAAGTGTGTGATTTAATCGATGAACATGATTTAGCAAATATGCGAGAACTAAGAAGGTTTGTGAGAAATCATGGAACTGAATATAATTTACCGAGTATGAAAGTGATTAATTCAGTTTTACGTTCGCATACAGGCTTATTAAGATTATATTTTGATGCTGTCTATCAAGAGCGCCGATATGGTCGTTCTGATTATGACAAAGAAACTGGAGAAATAAAGGGATAGGTGACGAAAATGGAATGGGATAATTCAATTTATCTTGAATACGGTGTTAAGCATACTTTGACGAGGGAGGAGATTGGTGTTCTTCAAAAAGCGTTAAAAGAAGTTGAGGTAGATGAAGAACACCAAGATTCTTTGAATGCGTTACAAGCGATATTTATTCACCATATGGATTAAATAAAAGCCCCCTGACAGAAATGTCGAAGGGGGTTTTTATTTTGGTTTGATGTTTGCAGACCGACCATTTTTGTAGGGCAGCAAATCGTCAAACATGTATCAGCTAATTGCCACAATTGGTGGCGCTGATACTCGGCTCAAAAGAGCCGACAGAGCCGTCGGCAGACCCCTCGGCGAGCCCACCTTTACGAAGTAAAGTATAGTGGGTTATACTTTACATGGAAGCTGTACCGAAGTTAGGAGTGTTTATATGTCATTTGTAGTGGCGAGAATGCAGAAGATGAAAGCTGGCAATTTAGTCGGCATAGGTAATCATAATCAACGGTTAACTGACAATCATTCAAACAAAGATATTGATACGGAACGCTCGTATTTGAATTATGACTTAGTCAATCGCACAGACAATTACAAAACGGATATTCAGCAATTTATTAACGACAACAAATCGAGTAGTCGTGCTGTCAGAAAAGATGCTGTATTAATAAACGAATGGATCATAACTTCTGACAACCGATTTTTTAAAGATAAAGACGATAAAGAAATTAAAGACTTTTTCGAACAGTCGAAAGATTACTTCGCTGAAAAATTTGGTGATGAGAATATCCGCTACGCTCAAGTTCACTTAGACGAAACAACACCGCATATGCACTTAGGTATTGTGCCTTTCAATGCGGAAAAGCGGTTATCAGCAAAGACTCTTTTTAATCGTCAAGCTTTACAGGCGGTACAAGACGAATTGCCAAAGTATTTAAATGAGCGTGGTTTTGAGCTTGAACGTGGCGAAAAAGGTTCAGAGCGTAAAAATTTAACGGTGCCTGAATATAAAAAGGCAAAGGACGAATTAAAAGAGATGACTACCACGCTGGAACAGCGAAAGTCAGAAGTTTTAGCGTTATCGAACGATAAAACACCAACAATCAACAAAGAAAGTTTAGATTTAAAAGACGAAACGAAAACGGTCAAAGTACCAAGTGGCGAAACGATTGGAATTGGTAAGTTACGTCATGAATTTACGAAAAATGAAGAACGAAAAACAGGAAATGTGATTATCCCTGAAAGTAAATTAAATGCTTTAATACAAGGCTATGAAGATTTATATAAATCGAATGAGCAACTAAAAAAATATGCAGAAACAGATTTACCAAAAAGAATTGATTACGTAAAAGGCAAATACAAAGAGGTAGTGCGTGATTACAATGATTTGGCAGATAGATTTAATAATAATTTAGAGAAAATTGATTCGTTGGAGAAAGAGAATAAATCGCTTAAAAACGAAATTAAGGGCATTTACAGAGGTTTTAATCAGTTTATGGAAAATACCCTTGGTGCAACTGTTAGACAAGCTGAAAAGCTCATGAATAACCTTGTGAGTGAAATTAAAGAGTTTGTAAAAGGTGGAGAGTTTGAAAAAATTCATAGAAATGAAACTCGAACACGAGATAGAGATGAATTAAGTCGTTAGAAGCTCATATTTGCGTTTTAAGGCGTTTTAAATCAATTCGAGTATATTTACACCTGTTTGGTCTTTTCGTCGGCATAAGCGTTAAAAATGGCAATAGAAAAAGCAGCAAGGGCGAACGTAGTGAGTGCATTTACCCTTGCAGCTTTTTTTGTTGTCATTTAGCTTTTGTAAACCGACAGAAAAGCCAACAGGTATGACTGTTTACTCACTTTTCAGAGGCATGATCAAACGCATTGCGTTTGTCAGGTGTGGGCGGAAGCCCACGGTTTTTAAAAGGGTTCCGAGGCTCAACGTCAATAAAGCAATTATGTTATTGATTTTAAATTTTTTATATCAAAATGGTCTTTTTCTGTTAAATCATAACCAGAATGAAAAAGAAGTTGAGCTTCTTTTGAAATACATGGTATTTTTCGACCTTTGTAATTAGTTTCTGAAAACCAGTCATTTTGGAAAACATAATTACCACCTTCTGGGTTTGCTTGGGTAATTGATCCATCATCATTTAGATTTATAGGATGAATATCTAAATACCCATATTCTTCATGCTTGAGTTCCATACGTGAAGGCATCCAATCAACTT
>NZ_JBHYKZ010000016.1:0-2782 GCF_042741995.1 Aerococcus sp. NPDC058936
GGAAGACGCAGGGAACTGAAACATCTCATTACCTGTAGGAAGAGAAAGAAAATTCGATTTCCTGAGTAGCGGCGAGCGAAACGGAAAGAGCCCAAACCAAAGAGCTTGCTCTTTGGGGTTGTAGGACAGACGATATGTAGTTAAAGATTTAGTCGAATGGCATGGGAAGGCCAATCACAGAGGGTGACAATCCCGTAGACGAAAGATCAATAACGCTAGTCTGTATCCTGAGTACGGCGGAACACGTGTAATTCCGTCGGAATCCGGGAGGACCATCTCCCAAGGCTAAATACTCCCTAGTGACCGATAGTGAACCAGTACCGTGAGGGAAAGGTGAAAAGCACCCCGGAAGGGGAGTGAAATAGTACCTGAAACCGTGCGCTTACAAGCAGTCAGAGCCCGTTAATGGGTGATGGCGTACTTTTTGTAGAACGGACCGGCGAGTTACGATTGCATGCAAGGTTAAGTTGAAGAAACGGAGCCATAGCGAAAGCGAGTCTGAATAGGGCGTCGAGTATGTAGTCGTATACCCGAAACCAAGTGACCTACCCATGTGCAGGGTGAAGGTGCGGTAAAACGCACTGGAGGCCCGAACCCACGTCTGTTGAAAAAGGCGGGGATGACGTGTGGGTAGCGGAGAAATTCCAATCGAACTTGGAGATAGCTGGTTCTCTCCGAAATAGCTTTAGGGCTAGCCTCGGATGATGAATATTGGAGGTAGAGCACTGTTTGATCTAGGGGTCCATCTAGGATTACCGAAATCTGATAAACTCCGAATGCCAAATATTTTAATCCGGGAGTCAAACTGCGAGTGATAAGATCCGTAGTTGAAAGGGAAACAGCCCAGACCACCAGCTAAGGTCCCAAAGTTTCAGTTAAGTGGAAAAGGATGTGGGGTTGCTTAGACAACTAGGATGTTGGCTTAGAAGCAGCCATCATTTAAAGAGTGCGTAATAGCTCACTAGTCGAGTGACCCTGCGCCGAAAATGTACCGGGGCTAAACTGAACACCGAAGCTGTGGATATCCGCATGGATATGGTAGGAGAGCGTTCTAAGGGCAGAGAAGCAAGATCGAGAGGACTTGTGGAGCGCTTAGAAGTGAGAATGCCGGTATGAGTAGCGAAAGACGGGTGAGAATCCCGTCCACCGTATGACTAAGGTTTCCTGGGGAAGGCTCGTCCTCCCAGGGTTAGTCGGGACCTAAGCCGAGACCGAAAGGTGTAGGCGATGGACAACAGGTTGAGATTCCTGTACTTGTTTGTATTGTTTGACCAAAGGAAGGACGCAGGAGGCTAAGCAGAGCACGTTATTGGATTCGTGTTCAAGCAGTGAGTCTGACACAGAGTGAAATGCTTCGTGTTAAAGATAAGCTGTGATGAGGAGGGAAATATAGTACCGAAGCTGCTGACGTCACACTGCCAAGAAAAGTTTCTAGTTAGATACAAACAACCCGTACCGCAAACCGACACAGGTAGTCGAGGAGAGCATCCTAAGGTGAGCGAGCGAACTCTCGTTAAGGAACTCGGCAAAATAACCCCGTAACTTCGGGAGAAGGGGTGCTGACCATTGGTCAGCCGCAGTGAATAGGCCCAAGCGACTGTTTATCAAAAACACAGGTCTCTGCAAAATCGAAAGATGACGTATAGGGGCTGACGCCTGCCCGGTGCTGGAAGGTTAAGAGGAGTGCTTAGCATTAGCGAAGGTACGAATTGAAGCCCCAGTAAACGGCGGCCGTAACTATAACGGTCCTAAGGTAGCGAAATTCCTTGTCAGGTAAGTTCTGACCCGCACGAAAGGCGTAACGATTTGGGCACTGTCTCAACGAGAGACTCGGTGAAATTGTAGTACCAGTGAAGATGCTGGTTACCCGCGACAGGACGGAAAGACCCCATGGAGCTTTACTGCAGGTTGATATTGAGTGTCTGTGTGACATGTACAGGATAGGTAGGAGCCATTGAAGCCGGAACGCTAGTTTCGGTGGAGGCACTGGTGGGATACTACCCTTGTGACATGGCCACTCTAACCCGCGACCGTAATCCGGTCGGGAGACAGTGTCAGTCGGGCAGTTTGACTGGGGCGGTCGCCTCCTAAAATGTAACGGAGGCGCCCAAAGGTTCCCTCAGAATGGTTGGAAATCATTCGCAGAGTGTAAAGGCAGAAGGGAGCTTGACTGCGAGACCTACAAGTCGAGCAGGGACGAAAGTCGGGCTTAGTGATCCGGTGGTTCCGCATGGAAGGGCCATCGCTCAACGGATAAAAGCTACCCTGGGGATAACAGGCTTATCTCCCCCAAGAGTTCACATCGACGGGGAGGTTTGGCACCTCGATGTCGGCTCATCGCATCCTGGGGCTGAAGTCGGTCCCAAGGGTTGGGCTGTTCGCCCATTAAAGCGGTACGCGAGCTGGGTTCAGAACGTCGTGAGACAGTTCGGTCCCTATCCGTCGCGGGCGTTGGAAATTTGAGAGGAGCTGTCCTTAGTACGAGAGGACCGGGATGGACACACCGCTGGTGTACCAGTTGTTCTGCCAAGAGCATCGCTGGGTAGCTATGTGTGGATGGGATAAACGCTGAAAGCATCTAAGCGTGAAGCCCTCCTCAAGATGAGATTTCCCATATCTTTAAGATAGTAAGACCCCTGAGAGACGATCAGGTAGATAGGCTAGAAGTGGAAGTGCAGCGATGTATGGAGCGGACTAGTACTAATCGGTCGAGGACTTATCCAATGGATATAAGATTGTATGATGGAATGGTAGACGACTTACAGATTCAGTTTTGAGCGAA
>NZ_JBHYKZ010000017.1:0-2591 GCF_042741995.1 Aerococcus sp. NPDC058936
GTTTATTGATGAAGGATATTTCTTCAAAAGACAATGCTGCACGATGGGTTATGTCTCAGCTTTCTGATGAGCAGAAATTCGTATTGCAGCGACTTATACAGGAATATAGAGGGGAAATCGGCAAACAAAATTGGCAAGAGGAGCATTATGCTTTGCAGCCTATTGTCAATTTTTTGAGTTCAAAAATTGAAGAGCAGTTTGAGCAGAAAAGAAATCTGATCACATAATAATTTTTTTTTTGGGGATTTATGTATTGGCTTTGTATGAACTACGCAACGTTCGCTGAAGCGATTGTAAATAGCTTCAGGCAGGCTGCATCTACCGCCAGTGGCTACAGTCTGCTTACACCCTCAGATTTTTTTGTGAACGGCTGGAAGATCGTCCAAGAGATTTTAAACTCGGTAAGTGCTTGGTCGCCTATTGATTCATTGGGGATGCTGATTGCTTCAATCATTATCATGATTGCATTTGCCTTGATTTGTGCGTTCTTGGTTTTGGCGTTGGTTGAAATGTATATCGTGGTGTCAGCTAGTGTCTTAATGATGGGGTTTGCAGGTTCGCAATGGACGAAAGACTATGCCTTGAAAACTATTCAATATGCTGTTTCAGTCGGTGCAAAAATATTTATCTTACAATTGATTGCAGGTCTTGGACTTACTTTTATCCAAGAGTGGGCTACGGGCTTTAATGTTGAAGACAATGTAAGTTTGGTGGGTATGATTGGCTGTAGTGTGGTACTGCTGGCATTAACCAAAATTGTGCCTGATATGCTCCAAGGTGTGATTAACGGTTCATCTATTGGAAGTGGTGCTGCTTTAACTTCTGCCCTACGTGCTGTGGCTGCTGCGACAGCTGGCGCTGCTGCTGGTGCAGCTGGTGCGTCTATGGCTACAAAAGGCGCTGGAGCGTTGGCAAGTGAACAGCTTAAAACGGCTCAAGCAACTGGCACAGGCCCATCGAGTGCAATGGGTAAAGCTGGTTTTATGGCTGGTAATATGGCCATGAATATGAGTTCTGCTTTAAAAAGTGACCTTGGTAGTCGTTTAAGTGGTTCTACGACTGGTGGACGTATGGCTGGCTCGATGATGAATAAAGCAAACGAGCTACGGTCAAAACGATCTAAAAGCAATCAGGATGAAAACACTATCTCATAGGGCGAGACAGATTTTTTCTGATTATTCGCATTTGTTTAGTTGTTGTTTTATACGCTCAATCCTTGTAATAAGACCATCCACACAACTTTGATGACGTTCATAAAGTGGGTGGTCTTTATTCTGCCAGTTATCCAATATTTCTTTGGCTTCGATGTACTCTTGTTCTAGTTTGTATAGTTGACCTTTCAGTCCAAAATTATCTTTATTCCAGATAGCTAATAGCTCGGTTTCACTTAGTTTTGATAAATCAGTCATTAGTAATACTCCCATTTAACCTTTAAAATCTGTTTCTGTTCGCAATGCCTTGAATATGCGTTTTGCCGTTTCTTCTCGCACACTGGACGGGTCACGTAAAATATTGGCAATCCATATTGCAAATGCTTGATAGTCCTTATTCCCTGCTAGGTCGCTGATACTGTGGACTTTAGACAATACTGAGCTATAAGTATTTATCTGACTGTCTGACAAGTTGCAGAACATATCAACCGTGCTTGGATCTCGTTCATGGTTGATTGTTTTAGGCTTGGATTTCTGTTTAAAGCTGAATGAAAACCCAATGATTGAACGTCCTCGCTTATGTCGCTCGTATTATGCATTAATGTCGGTATGGTCGTTAATTTGTTGAATAGCAGGCTCTAATACTCGTCTTTTAAACGATTCCATCCGTTGATGCTCTGTGTCCAATACACCAAGTCTTGACCTCAATTCCTTAGTTTCAAGCATTGATACTTTCCCAGTGCTACGCCATGCAATTAGTAGTTCATATAAACGTATGGCATAGGCACTCGTTAGGCTACTTACCTGCTCCAGTTCATAACTGGTGAAATGCTTCTCTAGGTTGGTGATCAGTGGCACAACATCATCTGAAAACCTGATACGGACAAGGGCTTCATTTTCAACATAGGACACACGCTGTACCCATCGGCTCATAACATTCTCAAGATTGCCTTTAGCCGTTAATTTTTGGTAACTAAAGCGACGCTCAAACAAGTTTTTGCAAGCATCCTTTAAGACTTTGTAGGCGGTGTTTCTATGGACATTGAAATGGTTAATGTAGCTTTCTGCATGGATAGTTAAATCACGGTCACTAGGGATATTAGACTCCCTCGCCTCCAGTATTGCTAAAAGGATTAGGCGTTGTTCTGCAAGGTCTAAATTATAACTGGCATTGATCAGCGCATTATCCTTAACGACTAGGTCTTTTTTCATACATAGCAACTTATTCGAATTTTGTTGTTATAGCAACATTATATAACAATGTTGTAATATGCAAGATAAACGTTGCTATATTGCAAGATAAACGTTGCTATATTGCAAGATAAACGTTGCTATATTGCAAGATAAACGTTGCTATATAAAGTCTGAAACCATTGCTATATAAGGATTTCAGTCACCCTAAAAATTAAAAAAAATAAAAAAATTAAAAAAGAGGGGAGG
>NZ_JBHYKZ010000018.1:0-971 GCF_042741995.1 Aerococcus sp. NPDC058936
TGCAGCTCTAGACCTGCGGCTAACAGAGACGACGCTGAGTGAGGGTGAAACATGAAGAGGTACGGTTCGGAGAGGATTCGAGCTGGATGATACTGGCGGGGAAATAGCACATGACGGAGCTGGAAAAACAGTTGCTGAGCGCATTAGAGCAGCTACAGCAGGACTACTCGAAAAGGCTGGACGAGTGGGAGAACGCCTTCGCGGAATGGCGGACGATGTCTGGTCTTATGCAACGGGAGAACGCGGCGCTGAGCGAGCGCGTCACGGTCTTGAGCAGGCAGGTGCAGAGTTTGAGCGATCAGCTGCGCCGGTTGTCGCAAGGCTGAACGGAATCGAGGCGCACCGGGAGCAGCAGCGGGCGGCGCAGCACCAGAAAGCGCTGGAGCTGGAACGATCGCAGCGCCAGCGGACGTATGACGGTCCGTCGCTGTAACAAACCGGATAAAACGGGGGGGGCGGCGCAGATCCCCGCCGAAAGCCGGTGCCATTCACCCGGTTGCATGGCTATGCAGTCGGGTGAAATTTATCTGACGCGGAATGCGCGATTTAGTGGGGAGTTTACTGCCGGTTTTACCGGGCTGACGCCGCTTTCGCGCCGAACCCGCCCTGAGGCGGTGCCGGAAAGCACTGTTATGGTAAATGCGGAGTTAATGCATGCTCTTTTGACGTCACTTTTAAACTAAATTGACGTCCTGACGTCTAGTTAGTATTATTATTTTATACAAAAATACTGGATTTATAAACATGTCTTTGGCTCCTGGTGTTGTTCGTGACTCGATAATTGAATGTTTTTTAAGGCTTGGAAGAGAAGCTTCTATTGAGGAGATAACCAACGCTGTTTATTTGAAAATTGGAGAAATTTCAAAATCTTCTGTACGTTCATATCTGAGTTTAAATACCCCTGGTCTGTTCGAACGAGTAGATCGCGGTGTCTATCGCTTAAATGGTGATGCTGGTATTACTCCCTCGGT
>NZ_JBHYKZ010000018.1:981-2070 GCF_042741995.1 Aerococcus sp. NPDC058936
GGGGGAGGGCGGTTTTCCTCCCTCCTTAGATGTCACGTATACACCTAAGGCTGTTGGTAACTCGACGATTTTTTTTGCTGATGCAATTGAATGGTTAAAAAGGCAAAAAGATAATTCAATTCATGCAGTTGTAACCGATCCTCCTTACGGATTAGTCGAGTATACAAAACAGCAGACTGAGAAACTAAGGGCAGGGAAAGGTGGTATTTGGAGAAAGCCGCCTTCCTTTGATGGACATAAGCGTGCGCCATTACCTCGCTTTACGGTTTTGCGGGAAGAAGATCTTAGAAATATATCATTATTTTTCAAAGAACTATCCTCGCAAGTCGAAAGGGTGGTTGTTCCTGGCGGGAATATAGTTATCGCATCCAACCCTCTTCTATCGCATATAGTCGCGGACTCTATGTCTACGTCTGGCTTAGAGCTACGAGGTTACATCGCGCGTCAGGTTATGACCATGAGAGGAGGGGATAGGCCCAAAAACGCCCATGATGAATTTGGAGATGTTTCTGTCATGCCACGTTCTCAATGGGAACCATGGATAGTGCTGAGAAAGCCTCTAGATGGAAGGGTTCAGGATAATCTACGAAAGTGGAAAACAGGTGGATTCAGGAGAATTTCAGCTGACAGGCCATTTGGCGATGTCATTAAATCTCATCCGACGCCAGCACATGAAAAAAAGATAGCGCCACATCCGTCATTAAAGCCGCAAAATTTCATGAGGCAATTAGTGAGGGCAGTGCTTCCTTTAGGAGAGGGGATTATTCTCGATCCATTTATGGGGGGCGGCTCCACATTAGCAGCTGCAAACCATATAGGTTATGAGAGCATTGGAGTTGAAATAGACCGGGAGTTCTTTGATTTGGCGGAGAAAGCTATCCCCGCGCTATCAGCCCTTCCAAGCAAGGAAAATAACTAAACTAAATCCTTGTAAACCCAGCTTTCTCTGAGCTTCTTCAACCCTTCTTTGTGAAGGGTTGCTGTTCTGGTTCCTAATGCACCACGATCATTACGACGGAAGTCATTTTCATCAACGTGGCAAAGATATACCTCGGTAAATTTCATCGACTTTCTGTCTGAGGCCGGTTC
>NZ_JBHYKZ010000019.1:0-1737 GCF_042741995.1 Aerococcus sp. NPDC058936
TATGCCGGGGTGGCGGAATAGGCAGACGCACAGGACTTAAAATCCTGCGAGGGTTAACCTCGTACCGGTTCGACCCCGGTCCTCGGCATTTTATACAAGCACCCATGGCTCAACTGGATAGAGTACTTGACTACGAATCAAGCGGTTGCAGGTTCGAATCCTGCTGGGTGCATGACCCGGGAAATAGCTCAGCTTGGTAGAGCACTTGGTTTGGGACCAAGGGGTCGCAGGTTCGAATCCTGTTTTCCCGATTCTAATGTGGGGGATTAGCTCAGCTGGGAGAGCGCCTGCTTTGCACGCAGGAGGTCAGCGGTTCAATCCCGCTATTCTCCACTTATTTAGATGTATAATATGGCGGTGTAGCTCAGCTGGCTAGAGCGTCCGGTTCATACCCGGGAGGTCATGGGTTCGATCCCCTTCGCCGCTATTATATAATTTAATTTACTTGGACCTTTAGCTCAGTTGGTTAGAGCAGACGGCTCATAACCGTCCGGTCGTAGGTTCGAGTCCTACAAGGTCCATCCTTGTATGGGATTATATGAAACATAATTTTTATTGCCTCGGAGGATTACCCAAGTCCGGCTGAAGGGAACGGTCTTGAAAACCGTCAGACGTGTAAAAGCGTGCAAGGGTTCGAATCCCTTATCCTCCTTTTTATTATTAATATCGCGGGATGGAGCAGTTGGCAGCTCGTCGGGCTCATAACCCGGAGGTCGTAGGTTCGAGTCCTACTCCCGCAATTGAAATGGTCCCGTAGTGTAGCGGTTATCACGCCTCCCTGTCACGGAGGAGATCGCGGGTTCGATTCCCGTCGGGACCGTAAATAAAATAATATGCGGGTGTAGTTTAGTGGTAAAACCATAGCCTTCCAAGCTATCGTCGCGAGTTCGATTCTCGTCACCCGCTTTAGTATTATGGGCCTGTAGCTCAGCTGGTTAGAGCGTCCGCCTGATAAGCGGGAGGTCGATGGTTCGAGTCCATTCAGGCCCATTGATATTTGGAGAATTACTCAAGAGGCTGAAGAGGACGGTTTGCTAAATCGTTAGATCGCGTAAGCGATGCAAGGGTTCGAATCCCTTATTCTCCGCTTTTATATATTTTGGCCCGTTGGTCAAGCGGTTAAGACACCGCCCTTTCACGGCGGTAACACGGGTTCGAGTCCCGTACGGGTCATAGCTTGATAAAGCTTTATATTTTTACTTTTGGAGGATTACCCAAGTCCGGCTGAAGGGAACGGTCTTGAAAACCGTCAGACGTGTAAAAGCGTGCAAGGGTTCGAATCCCTTATCCTCCTTTTTTTACTGATATCGCGGGATGGAGCAGTTGGCAGCTCGTCGGGCTCATAACCCGGAGGTCGTAGGTTCGAGTCCTACTCCCGCAATTGAGATGGTCCCGTAGTGTAGCGGTTATCACGCCTCCCTGTCACGGAGGAGATCGCGGGTTCGATTCCCGTCGGGACCGTTGATTTAGGTCTGATAGCTCAGTTGGTAGAGCACTTGATTGAAGCTCAAGGTGTCGGCAGTTCAAATCTGTCTCGGACCATTTTAATATTTAAAACTGGCCCGTTGGTCAAGCGGTTAAGACACCGCCCTTTCACGGCGGTAACACGGGTTCGAGTCCCGTACGGGTCATAATATTTTTGGGCTCTTCGTCAAATAGGACTGATGAGTAATATCTGCCAGGTAATCATTAGATTACCTGGTTTTTTTATACTCTTTTCCATTATTCATTTTTTAT
>NZ_JBHYKZ010000021.1:0-1555 GCF_042741995.1 Aerococcus sp. NPDC058936
CCTAAGCACGATCGAGGTATGGATGTGGGGATGTCATTATTTTCTGGTATGTTGGTGTTTATTTCTTAGTCTTAGCTTTTACTAATGTTTAAATTTAGCTATATTGAATGTAGTATAGGCTTGTTTATATATTTTGGTGGTGTTATGAATAATAACTGTGTAGTAGTACTAACTGCTCGTGGAAAGACTAGAATTTTAAAAGAAGGTGGTAGTCAGTCTTGGAGACTAAATGCTCATAATGCAGGAAAGTGCGATTATCTAGTTTGTGTGCAAAATAGGAAACAATCTTGGGGAGAACCAGAGGCTGATCATCACACTGCATTTTTAGTTGGCAAAATATCTAGTATCAGCCAATCTCAAGAAGAAGATGCAGATGGTAGATGGATAATAAATATCTCCGAATATGCTGATATATCTATTCCCAATATGTGGGATGGTAATCGGAATCCAGTTTCTTATAGTTCATTAGAAGAGATGAATATCGATTTGAATGAGCTGAAATTTACCAAATTAAATGAAGATAATTCTTCTAAAACACTGGATAAAATATCTATTCCTGAAGCTAAGAGACTATTAGCTAATTATTTTGATGTCCCTCAAGAAAATATTTCAATTACAATCAATATGTAAGCTTTTAATTGACCAAAAAAAGAAAAAAGCCTTTCACGTTAATGAAAGGCTTTTTTGAATCTTAGCGCTTGGGAGGGAAGATCTTAGATCCGCAGTCTCTCAAACTTACAACTATATATTAGGGTATATACGGTGGAATTGTCAAATGATGCAGTGCTTAAGATAGAGCAGGCTTTATCTATACCACGCTTATCTAAGTATGAAAATTTCTATAAAGATAAAGGTGAACCATATGAAAAATCTGATGTATTGATGCTTTATGAACGTAATTTAATAATTTCCAATAAGTTTTTTTACTTATTAAATTATTTTGAAGTTGTTCTGAGAAATGCTGTTGTTCAGGCAATAGAAATATCTTTTAGGTGTAATGAAACAAATAGTTGGCATGAAAATGAAGCTTTTATTCGAAGCCTTAGCCGTAGAGGGAGGTATAGCCCTAAAAGTATGTTTGATAGTGCTAAAGAGAAGTTCCCAGATTCGCCTAGTAAAATGATCCCTGAGCTTAAATTTGTATTCTGGCAAAAGATGCTTATGGCTAATTATGAAGAACGTATTTGGCAGGGATGTTTTAATTCTATTTTTCCTAATGCAACAGTTGAAAACAGGCAAATTTTTTACGATTGGACAGATCAATTACGTGAATTAAGAAACAGGATTGCTCATCATGAACCGATTATTTTTAACCGTAATCTAGAAAATGATTTAGAGGTTTTAACAAAATTTATTTACTGTCGTTGTATTAATACATACGATTTTATCGAGCAATCTGCATTAGATCTAAAAGAATATTTAGATTTTTAAGATAAGAATTTCACCCCAAACAATCGAAAGGTCAGACTATTTTGCAAATGTTGAATTAACAAGGTTAGTAGTAAAGCAGTAAATCCGATAACGGTAGCAGTGTTTCCTAACACCTGAGTTAAGC
>NZ_JBHYKZ010000022.1:0-1554 GCF_042741995.1 Aerococcus sp. NPDC058936
GGCTCTTCGTCAAATAGGACTGATGAGTAATATCTGCCAGGTAATCATTAGATTACCTGGTTTTTTTATACTCTTTTCCATTATTCATTTTTTATCTTTATTTTGTGATTATCAAGCAGCCCTTAGGCTGCTTCTACTACCGGTATTTCATTTAGATATAGTTTATTGGTCATTAATATTCTAGTTCTAAAATTTTGGAAGTTTCGGTATCCATAGGCTATCCGTTTTAAGACCTTGATTTTATTATTCAAACCTTCTATTCGGCCATTCGTTAAGTATTTATATTTGAAAGTATGCTTAATATATCTTTGAAGTTTGATAAATGTACGCAACACTCGTCTTAGTCCGCTTGGTAATTTAACTAACTTGGACTGCGCTAACTGAGCTTTAAATGCTTCAGAATCATTCTCTTGGAGTGACTCACGCAAGTTATGGACAAGATTATAGGTGTCTTTTAATAGTGGGTTCTTCTCTAGTAAATAATCTAAAATACCACCGGTATTCGTAAGCCAATCGAATAACTTAAATGGTTGATAATCCCATGAGCTTAGGCTTTCTCGAGGCATTAAAAATAGTCGCCAATATCTTTTATACTTGTTGTACAATCTATGGTCAGGAACTCTAAAGGCATTCATCACTTCAATACGTAACTTATTCAATTCTCGATTTAATGCTTGAACTAAGTGGAAGCGATCAATGATGATTTTAGCGTTGGGAAACACCTCTCTAACGACTTCCATATAAGGCATATACATGTCCATCGTAACTGTCTGAACTTTCTGCCGAGTTTTCAACGGATAGGCAAAAAAATAATCACGTAGCTTAAATTTTCTCCGGTCTCCCAACACATCAACAATCTGTGAATTCGTATTATCGATAAACACAAAGCTCATATTCCCTTCGGCATACTTTACACCTTTGAATTCATCGAAAGCAATATGCTCTGGTAATGCATCGAAGATGCTAGGTTTAAGCTCTTTACCAGTACCATCAATTACCCGTTGAACTGTATGATCAGAAACGTTGCATGTCTCTGCGATATGCTTCAATGTCAACGCATTGGTTGCAAAATCTAATACCATCCGTTTAACGCGCTTAGAAATAAAACAGTTATCGCCGACTATCTCTGATTTAGCAGTGAAGTAGCTATCGCATTCTCTACAGTGATAGCGTTGCTTGCTTAATTCAAGGTAAGCAGGTAACCCTGATATCTTTGTTAGCGTAATTCTTGATTTTTTAGATCCATTCTTAACGAT
Source organism: Aerococcus sp. NPDC058936 (assembly GCF_042741995.1). Lineage (NCBI taxonomy): Bacteria > Bacillati > Bacillota > Bacilli > Lactobacillales > Aerococcaceae > Aerococcus > Aerococcus sp. NPDC058936. Next base: position 1,257 of record NZ_JBHYKZ010000022.1, read on the forward strand.
ACTATTTCCTCGTTTAACGCAGCCGCAGGCTGGACAATACTGAGGATTTACATCTAACTTGCCGAAATAGATCAGTGACTTTATATTCTTAACTATCATCTCTTCAACTTTATCTTCGAAAATTATATTTTCATCTTTCAATTGTAACGTGGTATTGATAAACTTATTCATACGGGGAATCTCCTATCTTATCATGGTTGTCGTTAACTTTATGATAATGGAGATTCCTCTTTTTTTGTAAAAAAAATATAGAACCAATGACTTTTTTGAAGTCATCAGTCCTATATATTGTAGAGCC
>NZ_JBHYKZ010000024.1:0-1167 GCF_042741995.1 Aerococcus sp. NPDC058936
TCACAAAAACCTTTTTCGTTTCACCCACCTTGGTTCAGATCTAGTGCTGTGTTTTTTTTATTTCCTGCTGTTTTTTTTGTCAGAATGACAAACCGATTTCGAGCCGGCGAGAACCCATTGTCACACCACGATTTAGGGGGTGTGTATAAATGGGCACTCTCTGTGAAATTTGAAGCTTTGAAATTCCGAATGGCGCACTTATACACTCTGTCGAGTGAGTGCTAAAATGCTGAAGCATTTCCGTCAAGCGTGTGGAGGAATCTTGTAGAGAGATATAGCATAGATACCCGTATCTCTAGAGATATTTTGGTATATCCCTGCTATATCTATGGGGTATCTATGCTATATCTTTGGCTTCAAAAACGGCACCTGTTCTAAGAGCATAGAAACTCAACAGGCACAGCCTGTTTGACACCCTTTTTTTTAGGGTGGCACCGAGTTTCCTTATGCTCTTTTTCTCTGAAGCTAAACCTGTTTTATATGTCGTAGTCTTTTTATTGGGAGTGACCCCTTGCTGTACAATTTCCGGAGGTGCCGATAAGGGACGAATTTTCCCTTGTCGGTTGCCATTGGGGATTGTAAGGGGTGGAGGCTCGGAATCAAAAGGAAACGAAATATCATTCCGAGTGTGCTTCTTTTTTCTGTTCTTGAATTCTATTATTTCCAATGTTAGAATTATGTTAACAACTTGTTAGGAGTGTGTTTGGATGGAAGAGAAAAAACAAATTGGACCTCGAATTACTGTTGAAACATTTAAAAAGCTAGAGTTATTAGCCGAACATTTTACAAAACACAATGAATTTGGAAGAGTTTCAAAAGATGCTGTAATTGAGTTTGCTATTAAGGAATTGTATAGGGACTATTTGGGAAAAGGACGCTAATTTTTGTTGAAAAACTGACTTCGGATTTGGGGTTCTTTATTATTAACTTGATTTTAATTAAACATTACAGGAAAAATTGAGGGGAAATGGATGGATAAACGCAATGGTGACGCGGTTTTCATAGCTCCAAATGATGTTGTAAAAGTGACCACTATGAATCACGTCATTGAAGTTCAGCATATGGAGAAGATGAACCGGAAAAATAATATCAAAAAATTGGACAAGGATAGGTTTGTAGACCTCTCTACTGGGGAGATCCGGGAGTTAGAGCATGCGGAAAATCGGC
>NZ_JBHYKZ010000025.1:0-1108 GCF_042741995.1 Aerococcus sp. NPDC058936
CTGAAACCGTGTGCCTACAATCCGTGGGAGCGTCGGATGCAGCTTGCTGTATCTCGTGACTGCGTGCCTTTTGAAGAATGAGCCTGCGAGTTAGCGGTGTGTAGCGAGGTTAACCCGTGTGGGGAAGCCGTAGCGAAAGCGAGTCCGAATAGGGCGATTGAGTTGCACGCTCAAGACCCGAAGCGGAGTGATCTAGCCATGGGCAGGTTGAAGCGGAGGTAAGACTTCGTGGAGGACCGAACCCACCAGGGTTGAAAACCTGGGGGATGACCTGTGGTTAGGGGTGAAAGGCCAATCAAACTCCGTGATAGCTGGTTCTCCCCGAAATGCATTTAGGTGCAGCGTCGTGTGTTTCTTGCCGGAGGTAGAGCACTGGATAGGCGATGGGCCCTACCGGGTTACTGACCTTAGCCAAACTCCGAATGCCGGTAAGTGAGAGCACGGCAGTGAGACTGTGGGGGATAAGCTCCATGGTCGAGAGGGAAACAGCCCAGAGCATCGACTAAGGCCCCTAAGCGTACGCTAAGTGGGAAAGGATGTGGAGTCGCAGAGACAACCAGGAGGTTGGCTTAGAAGCAGCCACCCTTGAAAGAGTGCGTAATAGCTCACTGGTCAAGTGATTCCGCGCCGACAATGTAGCGGGGCTCAAGCGTACCGCCGAAGTCGTGTCATTGCAGCAATACGGCCAACGCCGGCTGTGATGGGTAGGGGAGCGTCGTGTGCCGGGTGAAGCAGCCGCGGAAGCGAGTTGTGGACGGTTCACGAGTGAGAATGCAGGCATGAGTAGCGATACACACGTGAGAAACGTGTGCGCCGATTGACTAAGGGTTCCTGGGTCAAGCTGATCTGCCCAGGGTAAGTCGGGACCTAAGGCGAGGCCGACAGGCGTAGTCGATGGACAACCGGTTGATATTCCGGTACCCGCTTTGAAACGCCCAATATCGAATCAGGCGATGCTAAGTCCGTGAAGCCGTTCCGGACCCTTCGGGGAAAGGAAAGTGGTGGAGCCGACGAACCCTACGGGGAGGAGGTAAGCGAGGGGGTGACGCAGGCAGGTAGTCCAGCCCGGGCGGTGGTTGTCCCGGGGTAAGGGTGTAGGACGCGGGGT
>NZ_JBHYKZ010000026.1:0-1074 GCF_042741995.1 Aerococcus sp. NPDC058936
TATTATAAGTGTCTTTTAATAATGGATTCTTATCCAGTAAATAATCTAAAATACCACCGGTATTCGTAAGCCAATCGAATAACTTGAATGATTGATAATCCCATGAGCTTAGTCTTTCTCGGGGCATTAAGAATAGTCGCCAATACCTTTTATACTTGTTGTACAATCTATGGTCAGGAACTCTGAATGTATTCATTACTTCAATACGTAACTTATTCAATTCTCGATTTAATGCTTGAACTAAGTGGAAGCGATCAATAATGATTTTGGCGTTGGGAAATACCTCTCTCACAACTTCCATATAAGGCATGTACATGTCCATTGTAACTGTCTGAACTTTCTGACGAGTCTTCAATGGATAGGCGCAAAAGTAATCACGTAGCTTGAATTTTCTGCGATCTCCCAACACATCAACGATCTGTGAATTCGTATTATCTATAAAGACAAAGCTCATATTACCTTCGGCATACTTTACACCTTTGAATTCATCGAAAGCAATATGCTCAGGTAACGCATCGAAGATGCTAGGTTTAAGATCCTTACCAGTACCATCAATTACCCGTTGCACTGTATGATCAGAGACGTTGCATGTCTCAGCGATATGTTTAAGTGTCAACGCATTGGTTGCAAAGTCTAATACCATCCGTTTGACGCGCTTAGAAATAAAACAGTTATCACCGATTATCTCTGATTTAGCAGTGAAGTAGCTATCACATTCTCTACAGTGATAGCGTTGTTTTCGTAATTCAAGGTAAGCAGGTAACCCTGATATCTTTGTTAGTGTGATTCTTGATTTTTTAGATCCATTCTTAACGATACTATTTCCTTGTTTAATGCAGCCGCAGGCTGGACAATACTGAGGATTTACATCTAACCTGCCGAAATAGATCAGTGACTTTATATTCTTAACTGTCATTTCTTTAACTTTATCTTCGAAGATTATATTTTCATCTTTCAATTGCAACGTGGTATTGATAAACTTATTCATGTGGGAATCTCCTATTCTATCTATGGTTGTGGTTAACTTTATGATAATGGAGATTCCTCTTTTTTTGTAAAAAAATATAGAACCAA